>DASXGY010000142.1:0-4679 GCA_036488835.1 Acidobacteriaceae bacterium | reverse complement strand
GTCGACAAAGATCTGTTTGAGGCCGGCGCTGATGAGCGAGCCGGCGAGGCATAGGATGACGCCGCAGTCCTGGTCGCGCAGCATGCGTTCGTAGATGGAGGCGGCGCGGGCGAGGTCGCGAGAGCTGTAAGCCATATGCTGCATGGCGTCGACCAGCGGCACCACATTGTGCTGCTTAATGTCGATGTGTTGAATGGGCTGCTGGAGCAGTTCTTTCTTGGTAGCCATAGCCTTCAGGATATCAATCTGCGGCGTGTGGCCGGCACGATGCCTTCATGAATTTTGTGTTGTTGAGCTTCGGCGGCTGTGCGGTTTCCGCGGCTCGCGAGGCGCCGCTTATACTCCTCCCCATGTTTCGCTTCACGGCCCTCCGCTTTCTGCCCTTATTGCTTGCCACGGTGTTCTGGATGCTGGCCGCCACCCCTGCCCTTGCCTGGGGGCCGGACGGCCACCGTATTATCAACCGTCTGGCGGCTGAGAAGCTGCCCGCCGAGGTGCCGGAGTTCCTGCGCACCCCGGCAGCCATCGACGAGATCGAGTACCTGGGGCCGGAGCCTGACCGCTGGCGCAGTGCCAACGAGCCGGAGCTGAACGCCGCTCAGGCCGCGGAGCACTTCATCGACCTGGAGCTGGCCGACATGGTGGGCAAGCTGCCTCGGCGGCGGTATGAGTTCATCGCGGCACTCTATGCCACCGGGTTGACACACCCGGATCAGGCCGGGGAGCTGCGGCCGGAGAAGGTGGGATTGCAGCCCTGGGTCACAAATGAGGTCTACCAGCGGCTGCAGGCCGCGCTGCGCGAGTACCGCGAGCAGACGGCCCGGCACGAAGATACGAAGGCGGTGGAAGCGGCGGCGATCTTCTATGCCGGGTGGCTGGGGCATTACGTGGGCGATGGATCGATGCCGCTGCACACCACCATCAACTACAACGGCTGGGTGGAGAAGGAGAACCCGAAGCAGTATGTGACCTCGCCAGGCATCCACTCGGAGTGGGAGAGCGGGTTCGTCCACCGCACCATGAAGCCCGGGGATGCCGAGCCGCTGATGACGCCGCTGAAGACGCTGGGCGACCCGTTCGAGGATTACGTTGCGTACCTGCGCGCGTCGCACGCGCTGGTGGAGCGGGTGTATGAGCTGGAGAGCACGCACGGGTTCGAGGGCATGGGAACAGCGGAGTCGCGGCAGTTTACGGCCGAACGGCTGGCGGCCGGGGCGAGCGAGCTGCGCAACATGATCGTGACGGCGTGGGAGCAGAGTGCGAGGCCGGTGCCGCCGTGGCACGAGGCTGCGCCGGTGCCGGGGTCTACGACGCCGCTCTCTGGACAGTAGATCCCGCGTTTTGGGCAGACGCCGCGAAGGGCGGCTTACGATTCGGCCAGCAGCGGGACGAGTGCGGCGAGCACTCGGGTGAGCGTCTGCTGGACCCGCTCGCCGATCTCCAGGACTTCGGCGTGGTTGATGGGCTCGTCGAGCACGCCGGCGGCCATGTTGGTGACCGAGGAGAAGCCGAGGACTTCCATGCCGAGATGGCGGGCGGCGATGACCTCGTGGACTGTCGACATGCCGACGAGATCCGCGCCGAGAGTGCGGAAGGCACGGATTTCGGCCGGGGTCTCGAAGCTGGGGCCGGTGAGCCCGATATAGACGCCTTCGGGCAGCGTGACGCCCTCAACGGCGGCGGCGCGATGGGCGAGCAGGCGGAGACGGCGCGCATAAGCGTCCGACATATCGAAGAAGCGCTCGCCGAGACGCGGGTCATTCGGTCCGGTGAGCGGGTTGTATCCCGTGAAATTGATGTGATCGGTGATCAGAACGAGCTGCCCGGAGGCTAGATCGGTGCGGATACCGCCGGCGGCGTTGGTGACGATCAGCCTTTTTATGCCGAGGCGGGCGAGGACCCGGATAGGGAAGATGACCTGGCCCGGGGTGTAACCCTCGTAAGCGTGGACGCGGCCCTGCATGACGGCGAGCGGGGTGCCGGCGAAGCTGCCGAGGACCAGGCGACCGGCGTGGCCTTCGACGGTGGGGCGGGGAAAGTGCGGGATCTCCGAGTAGGGGATCGCGATCGGATCTGCAAGCCGGTCGGCGAATCCGCCGAGGCCGGTGCCGAGGACGATGGCCACTTTCGGCCGAAGCGGGGTGCGCTCGCGGATGAGGGCGGCAGCGCGCTCGGCTTCATCGAAGGCTGATCCGGTTTCTGACTGGGGCATGAGTCAGGACATTCTAATGTCTGGCCGCGATCGGGGCGGCAGGTAACGTGACTACCCACCCCCTCCCCCCTCCGGTGCGGGAGGCCGATCCGTAACTGCCGCAATATATGTCGTTTAGCGGTTCTCCCGAGAGCTAAAAATGTCCAAACAAAGGACTTAACTGTAAAAATTTCATTCCATTGGGTTTAGTGACGCGGTTTTGCTTCATTCTGGCGCGTATAGCTGACTCATTTCAATCAGGGGCGGCCAAGTGTGTCCTGGCAAAGCACAAAAGCCACGGAAGGATTCTTCCGTGGCTTTGCTTCTAAAGGGGCTTGATTTAAGGATAGCAATTTGGGTGGGGTGATTTGGCAGGTTTTTGGGTGATGCCGAGTTTTGGTTTTCAGTTTGGGAATTGGAGCAAGCTTGTGCCACGAGGATGGGTCTGCTTGATTGCTGGTCTACGGCGAGTTCGTCATCCTAAACGCGTTCATCGTTACTGATAAGAATTAGCGAAAACCTGCGTCCATGAGGTGCATTGTCCTGCTTTCACCAATGGACAACCATCAGCTGATCTTCTGTCGAACGCTTTCAAGAATCTCGTCCGAGAGCTGAGGGTCCTGCACAGCGCGAGCGAGAACGACCCCTCCGAGCAACGCGGCTGTCTCGAAGATTGTCTTTTTTCGATCCCCACCTTGTGCGGAGAGTATTTCCTCGAATCCACGCTCGAAGGCGGCTTTCAGTTCGGGCGTCGAGCGAGCAACCTCCTGTCCAAGTGCGGCCATCGTGCAGCCTTCGCCTGGATTGTCGCGATGCCGTGAATTCAAGTATCGGTCGGCATAAGCCCGTCTGCCCTTTTTCGTCGCACCGTGGCTACGGGCGCGACTCGCCGAAAGCTCCTGTCCGTAGGCAACAGCGGCTTCCTGTAGCTCCTGCTTTGAACTGAAGTGCGCGTAGAACGCGCCGTGCGTAAGCCCGGCGGCCTTCATTACCTCTCCCACAGTCACGCTCTCGAATCCTCGTTCGCGGAAAAGCCGGGAAGCCTCCCTGACGATCCGCTCATGCTTCGCGGCGGTTGCTTTGGCGGGGTAGCGCATTTTTCTGCATCCTCCATCTATGATGACCATCATATCACATGTATGACAGTCATCATATGTACCCGTTCGACGCATTGTTCGGGCGTAGAGGAGAAAAGGCATGGCTACAGTACATCTTCACCAAACGACGACACTGACGCCTGAGCAGTACATTGCCGGGCTTATCGATTTCGGACCAGGCCGATCGAAGCTTTTTGGCAACAGCACGGATGAGTACCTCAAAGTGCATCAGCTGAGCTACTCCGAGGCCGACGTCACCGAAGGTTCAGGCGGCATTTGGGAACGCCTACACTACGACTGGTCCGATCTCAACCACGTCGTCCTCACGACCACCGATTCCAACATGTGGGGAGGCGCCTCCGGCCACACCTACACCTTCACCCGACAACCTAACGGCTTAACCAACATAGATGTGGTTGTCGTGCGTGAAGGCAAGAACCTTAAGGGACGTCTTCTCGCCTTGGTGCTCGAAACCATCGGCAAACGGGTTTTGGAAAAGGCATTCGAGAACAGCGTCAAGGCACTTGAAGCACGCAACGGAGCAACACGAGAGGCGCGAGCGGCCTAAGGCGGCTTACCGAGCTATTCAATTGTGTACGGGAAAACTTCATAGGGGATTTCCATCAGGAGGAATATATGAAACTCACGGGCAAAAAAGCTCTTATCACCGGCGGCAACAGCGGAATCGGCCTGGCTACCGCGCGTCTTTTCATCGCAGAAGGCGCCGAGGTTGCCATTACCGGCCGTGACCGGGCGACGCTGGAAGAGGCTGTCGCCGAACTGGGACCGAGGGCGCACGGCTACCGTGCCGACGTCACCATAGTCGAAGATCGCAAGCAGCTGTTCTCGGCCCTTGCCAGAGACTTCGGCAAACTTGACATCGTCTTCGCCAACGCCGGGATCTCCGGCAGAACACCTACTGGCGCGACGGACGAGGCGGCCTTTGAGAATATTGTCCACACCAACCTCAACGGTGCTTTCTTTACCGTCAATTCCGCCGCTCCGCTGCTGAACGACAACGGCAGCATCATCTTCAACGGATCGGTGCACAACTATTTAGGCCAAGCTGGCATGGCTGCATATGCAGCCACGAAGGGTGGCCTCGTCTCCATGGCGCGCGCCATCGCAGCCGACCTTGCGCCACGCAATATTCGCGTGAATGTCGTCGCCCCAGGAGCCACGAAGACTCCCATCTGGAAGCGCGGACCCCGAGCCAACGAGACTGCAGAGCAATCCACCAAGCTCGCTGACTTCATCTCCTCTTCGATTGCGCTGGGTCGTTGGGGCGAACCGGAAGAACTGGCCAAAGCTGTGCTCTTCCTTGCCTCGGACGATTCGTCGTACATCAATGCGATTGAGTTGATGGTTGATGGAGGAATGACGGGTGCGCC
>DASXGY010000052.1:0-1998 GCA_036488835.1 Acidobacteriaceae bacterium | reverse complement strand
CCGATGCGAAACCGGCGGCGCTCCGTCTCCGGCGTGTGGCCGATCTGGAAGCGCATGCGCAGATCGTTGGTGCGGTCGTTCAGCAGCAGGATGGCGAAGATGCGGAAGTCCATGACGGCGCGGACCATCTCTGCCGTCTGGTGCATGATGGTCTGCAGGTCCAGGGTGGCGTTGAGCGCATTCGCCAGCCGCATGAGGAACGCGAGCTGGACGGGTTCGGCGCGTACGCGTGCGCGCGCCGCACCGCTCTCACTGGTGGGCCGATAATCTCCTTCGAAACTGTCCGAAGGCCTTTCTTGGGGCCGATCCGGCTGGCCGTCATCCTTCACGGATTTGCTCCACTGCCTGCGCCCCGGGCTGGGGCGGGCAATCGAGTCATCATAGCGCAGCGGGCGAGTGGCGATACGATCGCCATAGCCACTGCAAATTACCTTGTAACTTCCTCAGATGGGCGCGGTTGTGGCAGTGGCTGCGAGCATGGAGTTCAGCTCTTCGACGATGCGTACACCGGCGCTTGCGCCAATGCGGGTGGCGCCGGCTTCGAGCATGGCGCGCGCGTCGCTGAGGGTGCGGATGCCGCCGGATGCCTTGACGCCGCATCGATCCCCGGCTATCCCGCGGAGCAGGGCGACATCCGCGGCGGTGGCTCCTCCGGTGGAAAAGCCGGTGCTGGTCTTCAGATAGTCGGCGCCCGCATGGATGACCATTTCGGCGGCGCGCAGCTTCTCCGGCATGGAGAGCAGACAAGTCTCCAGGATCACTTTCACCACCGCGCCCGCGGCGCGGCCAACCTCTACAACCGAGTGGATGTCTGCCTCGGCCTGCTCGTACAGACCGCTCTTCAACATGCCGACGTTCAACACCATGTCGAGCTCGCGTGCGCCCAGCTTTACCATCTCGCGTGCTTCGTCGCGCTTGGTGGTCGAAAGATTGGCGCCCAGAGGAAACCCGATGACCACGCCGACCGGTATACCGGTGCCGGCCAGAAGCGAGGTCGCAAGCGGCACCCACGTGGGATTCACCATGGCGCAGGCGAAGCGGTGTTCCGCCGCTTCCCGGCATAGCGCGAGCACCTGATCGCGCGTCGCCTCAGGCTTCAGCAACGTGTGGTCCAGCACGGCAGCCAGGCTGGCTGGCGTAGCCAATGCATTCGTGGAAAAGGCAGCGGCATCAAAGGTGCCGCGAGTAGCGACGACAATCTCGTCGGAGGTGTTGGGCTCCATCACTCTCATTTTCGCACTCCACTCCTTGGTGGGCATGCCACCATCTTGATGGACGCAGGCGGCAGGGCAGAGTTGCCAGCAGGTTCGTGAAAGTATGTCGAAGGCTAGTCGGCGGCCTCTGGTGGAAAGATGCAGATGTCGGGCAGGTTGCGGAAACGCTCGGCGTAGTCCATGCCATAGCCGATGACAAAGTGGTTGGGAATGGTGAATCCAACGTACTCGGCCTGGATCGGTTCGAGACGGCGATCAGGCTTATCCAGAAGCGCGGCAACCCGCAGCGAGCGTGGCCGGTGCTGCGCGAGCATGCGCTTGAGGAAGGACAAGGTGAGGCCGGTGTCGAGGATGTCCTCGATCAGAATGATGTTGCGGCCCTCGATCGGATGGTCGAGATCCTTGATGAGCTTGACGGCGCCGCTGGAACGCGTGCCCTTGCCGTAGCTGGAGACGGCGACGAAGTCGAAGGTGCACTGGATGCTGATGGCGCGGGCGAGATCGGAGAGAAAGATCGCCGCGCCCTTGAGCACACCGACCAGCAGCACCGGCTCGCCGGCGAGATCGCGGTCGATCTCCGCGCCGATTTCGGCAACGCGGCGCGCAATGGCATCGCGGCCGATCAGAACAGGAGGATGGGCCGGCAGGGACGGATGTCGAATCGGCGTCGCCATAAGCTATCTTCGCCCAGGTCGTCCTCCAAAGATAGGCATGCTGGCTATACTTGTGATGAAGCCGCGTACATGTATCCATATATTCATCTAGGCCCGCTCACCATCGGTAC
>DASXGY010000249.1:0-9280 GCA_036488835.1 Acidobacteriaceae bacterium | reverse complement strand
ATCTTCCGCAACAGTGTGCGCGATTCCTACCGCCGCATTCGCACCGCCATTGCGCGCATCAACGCCTTTACCCAGGAGCACGTCACCGGCATGAGCGTCGTGCAGCTCTTCGGTCGCGAGCAGCGCGCCTTCAACGACTTTGAAGCGGTCAACCGCACCCACCTGGTCGCGTTCAAAGACGCAATCCTCGCATACGCCCTCTACTACCCCGCGGTCGAGCTGCTCTCCTCCATTGCCATTGCCCTCGTTATCTGGATCGGCGGTCGCGGCGTGCTGCGCGGCACAGTCACCATCGGCATACTTGTCGCGTTCATCCAATACTCGCAGCGCTTCTGGCGCCCCATCCAGGACCTCTCCGATAAATACAACATTCTCCAGGCCGCCATGGCGGCCAGCGAGCGCGTCTTCAGGCTCCTCGACACCCCGGCCGAAGTCACCGCACCCGCCGACCCGCTGCCCAGCCCGCGTGCCGGACGCATCGAGTTCCGTGACGTCTGGTTCACCTATGAGCGCCTGACGCCGGAGCAGCTCGCGATCATCTCCGTCGCATCGCCGGAAGACCTCGAAGCCATCGGAGTCGAATGGATCCTGCGCGGCGTCTCCTTCGCCATCGAACCCAACGAGACCGCCGCCATCGTCGGCCATACCGGCGCCGGCAAAACCACCATCATCTCGCTCATGATGCGCTTCTACGATGTGCAACGCGGCCAGGTACTCATCGATGGCATCGACGTGCGCCAGCACGAGCTCACAGCGCTTCGCCAGCACTTCGGCGTCGTTCTGCAGGATCCGTTCCTCTTCACCGGCACCATCGCCGAGAACATCCGCCTCGGTACGAAGTCCATCTCCGATGAAGACATGAAGCGTGCCGCCGATGAAGTCAACGTCCTCGATTTCATCCAGAGCCTGCCCCACGGATTCAACGAGCCGCTGCGTGAGCGCGGCGCCGGCCTCTCCACCGGCCAGAAGCAGCTCATCAACTTCGCCCGCGCCCTCGCCCATCGGCCGCGCATCCTCATCCTCGACGAGGCCACTTCCTCAGTCGACACTGAGACTGAGATACGCGTGCGCACAGCGCTCGATCGAATGGTTACAGGTCGCACCTCGGTCGTCATCGCGCATCGCCTCTCCACCGTACAGCGCGCGGACACCATCCTCGTCATGCACAAAGGCCAGCTCCGCGAGCACGGCCCTCACCAGCAGCTCCTCGCGCAGCACGGGATCTATTGGAAGCTCTACCGTCTCCAATACAAGGACCAGGAACTCGAAGCGACCAACCAGATCGCCAGCACCCCACTCGCCCTCGGCACCGACTGAGATTCCGCCATCGCATCGGCGCCGATGTGCTTTTCCTAATCTTCAGGCTGGGACCAGCGCTGCAGTACGCGTTACGGCGATCACGCTGATATCGTCCTGCTGGCCGAAGCTTTGGGCGGCAGCGGCCACTTCCGCCGCTGTCATCCGCGCTTCCAGCAACTCCTGCACTCGCGCAAAGCCGAAAAGACGGCCCTGTTCATCCATGGCTTCGGCGATTCCGTCAGACGCAAGCACCAGCCGGTCGTTTTCTGTAATTTGGAACTCTGTCACGGAGAACTCCGCCTCTGCTATCACGCCGAGCGGCAACGAGCCTTCCATCTCCACGGGACGCCCGTTGAGGTAAGGCGGCAGATGACCCGCGTTTGCCAGCAACACGGCGCCATCGCGCGCGATGCGCATGGCGAGGCATGTGGCCTGCGCTTCGCTGCGGCCGACCAGCCGGCGGTTCATTGCCTGGAGGAGAAACAGTGGATCCGCGTTCAGTTCCGAGGTGCTGCGGATGGCGCCCACGAGCAACGCAACCAGCATGCCCGCCTGCAAGCCCTTGCCTGTTACGTCGCCAGCCACAATGAGCAGGCTGCCGTCCGCGGGGTGCGGAATGATCTGGTAGAAGTCGCCGCCGACTTCACGTGCCGGCCGGTATTCATGTTCGATCGTCAGGCCGGGGAGGGTGGTCATCGACTCGGGAAGGATCACCCGCTGGACCTCCTGCGCCTGCTTCACATCGAGCGCCATCAGGCGCTGCTCCCGGACCGAGAGCAGCAGACGGCGGAAGAGCAACACGAAGAGCACGGCGGTCAGCAGGACGTTGGAGAGGGCCACCAGATTGAACCGTATGCCGAACGGGAACCAGGCAAACCGGATGTGCAGGAGGGAAAGTTCATTGGTAAATTGCCATGCGATGAGCAGCGCGATGGCGGGCAGGACGAACCAGCCCTCCGCGCCCTGGCGCCGAATGCCCCATGCCACTACGAGGATTAGCAAGATCAGCAGTGCCAAGCGCACCGCAAGTGAAACGGTATGGAAGACGCCGGCGACAGGAACGGAGATAAAGGGATAGAAGATGTTTTCGGCGATGGCAGTCGAGAGCATATAAGCGAGGGTCAGCACACCGACTGTCTTGGGTACCCAGGCAGCTCGCTGCAAACCGAACCAGATCCACCAGACCATAACCCAGCCGCCAAATATGAGAGGCGTGAGAAGGCCATCTGTCAACCCACTAACGAGAATCGCACCGATATATTGTGTCCACGCTCCGAGAACGTTCGTCGCTTCCAGAGCAGCGACGAGAAGAAAAATTGCTCCTATCCACATATAAACGGGATCGGAACGATCGAAACGGGTAAGGCTGAAGGCGACACCGGCCAGCAGCAGAAAGAGGAGTCCTTCCACCGCCGCAATGATCTGTGTGCGGATGAGCTCCAGCCAGCGAAGCCGGTATCCGGCTGAAACTGCGCTGGCGTTGCCCAGCGTCGGTGCTGTATGGAAGCCGCCGGTATCGGCCTGGGTGACCAGGGTGCTCGGTTCCATCCAGACACGAAACGCCAGCACCATGGTCTTTGGCTGGGATTCCGTAGCTGGTGCCTGGGGCAGTTGGAACATCGCCGGCTGCGTGTAGTAAATCGTTGGATGGCTCCCGGAGAACTTGCCGAAGCTGCCGATCAAGCTTCCATCGCGAAAGAACTGATAGGCATCGTCGACGTACGCAGGACCAGCCAGAGCCAGCCTTTCTCCCGGCTGGGCAGACACCTGCACCCGAATGCGGTACCACCCGTAGCCCCAGTGGCCGGCATGCCCGCGCGCCGTCCAGCCCTTCACGTAGTCGGAAAAGCCGCCAAGCGGATCAAAGACCCCTGCCTTCGGTGTAAGGTCGACAGTCTCCCATTTCGAGTCGTCGAAATCTGACTGCGCCCAGAGCGGCGCTCCGCTCGAATCGAGCGGCGAGTCACCCACCGTGAACTTCCACGGCCCATTCAGAGGAACGACCGACTGTCCGAGGGTGATGTGGAGCGGCTGCGGGGACGCGTTGGATTGTGCCTGGGCTGCGATGGCAACCATAAGACAAGCCAACAGTACTGGCAGGCAGCGGAGACGATTCATGCAGACGGACCTTTCCGGGGGAAACATCCGACGCAAGCACTATATCTGTTGCTTTGCCCTGGCGCATCAGGAACTGATCTAAGTACCATCCAGCAAATTTGTCGACCGCCTAGCCATCGAGTTACGGTTGGTTCGGCACATCACGAAAGGAACTCCGCCATGCCCATCATCCGCAACTGCCCCTCCTGCGGGAAGCCCAATCGAATTCCGGGCAGACACCTTGCCGACACCGGACGATGTGGCGCCTGCAAAGCCCCGCTGTCTCCGGTGGGAGCGCCCGTGGAGGTCAGCCCTGCGGAGTTCGACGAGATTGTGCGCGACAGCAACGTGCCCGTCCTTGTTGACTTCTGGGCGGAATGGTGTGGACCTTGCCGCATGGCCGCGCCACATGTTGCGCAGGTCGCACGAGACCTCGCAGGCCAAGCGATCGTGCTGAAGGTCGACACGGAGAAATTTCCGGAACTTGCGTCCCGCTACAACGTCCAAGGGATCCCGAACTTTGCGGTGTTCGCTCGCGGTAACCTTCAATTCCAGCAGGCCGGTCTGGTAGACGCGAATACGATGAAAAGTTGGCTCACGCGCGCTGCCTAGTCCATGTCGAGGACGAGTAGCCTGCCGGCGATCTGGCCGTTGCTTTCTTCTTCTCCGCATCGGTTACGCTAATGCCATGTTTTCTCCTCGTCGGTACGCATTGGCTGTTTCATTTGCACTGCTCTCCGTTTCGATCGGTTCTCAAGCCCAAAACAGCACACCACCGAAGCCGGCAAACCCCACTTCCGAAGTTGGATCCCAATACACGCCACGTCCCCAGCCGGCCGTCCTGCCCAACACGCGCGCAGCCATCTTGCGTGGTGCCTACGGCCCCTATCGAGCGAACAACGATCTGCTCTCCTACCATCTCGATATCCGGATCGATCCGGTGAAACAGATCATCAGCGGAAAAAACACCATCCGCTTCCGCATGCTCACCGATGGCAACCGCATCCAGCTCGATCTCAACGATGCGTTGAAGATCGACAAAATCCTGCTTGGCACCACGGAGTTGAAATACGAGCGCGACTCCGGCGCGGTTTTCGTGGATTTTCCGGAGACCCTGAAGAATGGCCAGGAATACTCCATCGACTTCTACTACTCCGGGCGTCCCTTGACCACGGGCCGCTTCGGTGGCTTTACCTTCGGCAAGGATCCGGATGGAAAGCCCTGGATCTTCACCTCTTGCGAGGACGATGGCGCGAGTATCTGGTGGCCGAATAAGGACCAGTGGCGCGATGAGGTCGAAGAGATGGAGATCAGCGTTGCGGTGCCCAACGATCTGGTGGACGTGTCGAACGGGCGATTCCTCAGCAAGACCGATCTGGGCGACGGATACACCCGCTGGGACTGGATGGTTCACTACCCGATCAACAGCTACGACGTCTCGCTCAACATCGGCAACTACCAGCACTTCAGCGATAAGCTCGGCGACCTCACGCTCGACTTCTATGCGTTACCCGGCGACCTGGACAAAGCGAAGGGTCAGTTTTCCCAGGCGAAAGAGATGCTCGAGGCATACCAGCACTATTTCGGTGCGTATCCGTTTATCAAGGACGGGTACAAATTGATCGAGGTGCCGTATGCGGGCATGGAGCACCAGAGCGCTGTCACCTACGGCAATCACTTTAAGAATGGCTATCTGGAGCGCGATTGGGCCGGCGTCGGCATCAGCACACGCTTCGACTTCATCATCATCCACGAGAGCGGCCATGAGTGGTTCGGCAACAGCATCACGGCGGCCGATCGCTCCGACATGTGGATCCACGAGGGCTGGACGACCTATCTCGAAGGCTTGTATGTGGAATACAGGTGGGGCCATGACGACGCTATCAAGTACCTGAACGGCCTCAAGCCGAAGATCAAGAATCAACGGCCCATCGTCACCGAGCGGGGTGTGAATGGCGATCCGCCAGAAGACCAATACTTCAAAGGCGCGCTCATGTTGAACACGCTCCGCTCTGTAATCGACGACGACAATCGCTGGTGGCCGCTGCTCTACAACTTCTATCAGCAGTTCAAATACCGCAACATCATGACCGAGGACGTGATGACGTACTTCAACCGCGAGACCGGACAGGATCTGACGCCGATCTTCAACCAGTATTTGCGCCATGCGGATATTCCCACGCTTCAGTTGCTCTTCGATCCGACAGCGGGAACTGTCTCCTACAAGTGGCACGCGGACGAGCCCGGCTTTTCGATGCCGGTTCTGGTCGGAGAGAAAGATCGCTGGCAACGGATTTACCCAACACTCAACTGGCAGACAATGAAAACGCCGCTGACGAAAGATCAGTTCCAGGTGGCAACGGACCTCTTCTACGTAGATGTGCAGAAATATTAGGCCGCGAATCCGGCAGATTGGCCTCCCAACCCGCATCCCGCTCTTACCCCCGCTGGCGTACCATTTCGCTCATGGACATCACGCGACGCACGCTCTGTCTCTCGCTTCCCGCCCTCGCCGCCACCGCCACGCTTGCTCCTGCAGCCGCGCGCGCTGCAGACCAGCCACTCGCGCCGATACCATCGTTCGCCAAGCCCTTCGATACCCTGCCCGTCCATCAGAACGGCGCCAACGCCTCACGCGCCATCCTCGACGGCACCACGCACTCGAACGATCACATGGAAGTCCACGAGACCACACTCGCGCCCGGCAGCTCGCCGCACCCGCCCCATCAGCACGCACACGAAGAGCTCTTCCTCATGATGCAGGGCACGCTCGCCGTTACCATCTCCGGCAAGACCACAGTTATCAATCCCGGTGGCGCCGCCTTCGTTCACTCCGGCGAACTGCACGGCGTCCGCAATCCCGGCACGACGCCCGCGCAATACTTCGTAGTCGCTATCGGCACTTAGCGGCGCGGCAAACGGTGCCGCCGGGTGCCCCATCCTAGCGAAGTTAGGTGGGGTAGTTCCTCCGCGCCGCAACCAGTCCGTTGCCCCGCAGTCTTGCCTGTGCTAGCGTTCCCTCACAGCTCAGCTATCTCTGCTCAGTCTTTCTGAGGACCCGCATGCACGTTTCGTCCCGCTGCCTTGCCCTGGCCGCCGCTCTGCTCGCCGTTTCGCTACCCATCATCGCCCAGAACACGCCGATCTACCCCAGCGAAACTCCTGCACACTTTCAGCCCACGAATGCCGGCTTCGACTATCAGCGTCGCGATGTCATGATCCCCATGCGCGACGGCGTCAAGCTTCACACCGTCATCCTGGTTCCCAACGGCGCGAAAAACGCCGCCATCCTGCTCACCCGCACCCCCTACGATGCCACCGCGCTCACCTCGCATGAACAGAGCTCGCACCTCGGCCCCATCCTCCAGGGCTACGATAACGCAGTCGACGTCATCGTCGATGGCGGCTACATCCGCGTCGTGCAGGACATCCGGGGCAAGTACGGTTCGGAGGGCGACTACATCATGAACCGCCCCATCCACGGACCACAGAACCCGACGCCCATCGATGAGTCCACCGACACCTACGACACTATTGACTGGCTGGTGAAAAATATCCCCGAGTCCAATGGCAGGGTCGGTATCCTCGGTATCTCCTACGACGGCTTTCTGCCGCTGATGGCGCTTATCCATCCGCACCCCGCGCTCAAGGTCGCCGTTCCCATGAACCCCATGGTCGATGGCTGGATGGGCGACGACTGGTTCCACAACGGCGCCTTCCGCCAGCAGAACCTCAGCTATATCTACGACCAGTCCGCCACGCGCTCCAACACCATCACCTGGTGGACGAGCAACTACGACGATTACGATATGTGGATGCGCGCCGGGTCCGCTGGCGCGCTCGCCAAAGAGCGCGGCATGGACCAGCTACCCTTTTGGAACAAGGTCGCGGCGCATCCCGCCTATGACGCCTTCTGGAGCGATCAGGCGCTCGACAAGATCCTCGCCAAGGAGCCGCTCATCGTCCCCACGCTGCTCGTCCACTCGCTCTGGGACCAGGAGGACATCTACGGCGCCATCGCTGTCTGGAAAGCGGTCAAGCCGAAGGATACTGCCAACGACAAACTCTTCCTCGTGATGGGCCCCTGGCACCACGGGCAGGAGATAGAAGACGTTAGCACCCTGGGCGAACTCCACTTTGGTCAGGACACCGGCCTCTACTTCCGCCAGCACGTCCTCGCGCCCTTCCTCGCCCACTACCTCAAGGACGAAACGCCGCAGATCCCCACCGTCACCGCATTTGAAACCGGCGCCAACAAGTGGGAACAGCTCTCGACATGGCCAGCGGGCTGCGCGGAGGGCTGCACGATCCAGCCCACACCTCTCTACCTCGAACCCAACCTCGGCCTCTCGTTCGATAAACCCTCCAGCGGCAGCCCGTACACCAGCTATATCTCCGACCCGGCAAAACCCGTGCCCTTCCGCAAGCGCCCCATCCAGCCCATGGGCTACACCGGCGAACTCACCTGGTCTTTCTGGCTGGTTGATGACCAGCGCGAAGCCTCCGGACGCCCCGACGTCCTCTCATTCGTCACCGACACGCTTACCCATCCGGTCAAGATCAGCGGCCAGCCGGTCGTACATCTCGTCGCTTCGACCAGCGGCACGGACTCCGACTGGGTGGTCAAGCTCATCGACGTCTATCCCGACGAGGTTGCCGAGTATCCGCACCTCGGCGGCTTCCAGCTCATGGTCTCGGCCGACATCCTACGTGGCCGCTATCGTGAAGGCTTCACTGCCGCCAAGCCCATCCAAGCCAACACGCCGCTGCCTTATCAATTCGATCTGCCCACCGCGAACCATGTCTTCCTGCCCGGCCATCGCATCATGGTGCAGGTGCAATCGGCGTGGTTCCCGCTCTATGACCGGAACCCGCAGACCTTCGTCCCCAATATCATGTTCGCCAAACCCGGCGATTATCAAAAGGCCGAGCAGCGCATCTATCACGCGCCCGGCAACGCCAGCTACATCGCGTTACCGCTGGTGAAGGAGAGGTAGACGGGCCGTTGAAAGGAACAAATCGAGGATCAAATCTTTCCGGCTATCTCGACGGTCGAGTTCGAATCCAGGTACTTGATGAGCAGCACCTCGTTGCCAATCTCGTTGTGAATGAGCTCATCCGTGGCGTTTCACCGTCCTAGAGCCGCGTAGCGGACGCCTGCAAACAAAGATAGCGTATCCGCTTCGTCTCCCGAGCCTCAAGATCAGTTTGCGTCGAGCGCGCGAGCGTCATCGACGAGCGCGATGTGTGATAAAGCTTGGGGGAAATTGCCGAGTAATGTTCTTCCCACCGGATCATATTCCTCTGACAGAAGACCCACGTCGTTGCGGACCTTGAGTAATCTCTCGAAATACTTCTCTGCCTGCCAACTTCGACCTGTCATGGCGAGATTCTGGACATACCAGAATGAGCACGGTAGGAATGAGGCCTCACGTTCCCGCCTTGATCTCGGCTTAACCCTATAGACGAATCCGTCTCGCATGAGGTGCTGCTCGGTTGCGCGAATAGTGCCGCAGACTCGTTCATCGTCGAAGGGTAAGAAGCCAAAGATGGGAATCAGGAGCGATGAGCCATCTTCCATTCTTACTGCTTCCCAACAATGCAGCAAAACAAGCGGGGAGAAGTCTGGCCAACAAAGCCAATCGATCGATCCATTCAATCCGACGAGTGCAGCCGTCTCGCAATCGCCAACCAGCGCATATCTTCAAGCTTCACTCGAACCAGTCGCCTCCGTGTTGAGGATTGCTGCCGAAGAGTTGGATGCCGCAAGGTGTGAATGGCTATCTGATCTAACTACCTGCTGCATACTATCGGCGGTGTGAGCGGTAGCAGTCGGAAAGACTCACGGCAAAGGGCCCCGGTTGGAGCATCCTCCATGCGCTTT
>DASXGY010000455.1:0-4161 GCA_036488835.1 Acidobacteriaceae bacterium | reverse complement strand
GGCGAGAGTGGCTCGTCGCCCACCAATCGGTTTCTCGCTTTAGCGCGGCTCATGCCCGTCAGTAAAGCACTCTTTCTGCCGCCATGAACATCCCCCGACCCGAATCTAGACCACTACAGGCACCTGCTCATGTCTGCAGAGCGCGTGCCAGACTTCGCAAGCAGTCTTCTGCCACGCTCCTCGGGTCCCAGGGCCAAAGGATGATGACGGAGGCGCATGCCGAACTCGCCGCGCCCCGTCACGGATATTCGACCGCCAGCGCATCACCGGGCCGCGCTGAAGATCGACGCTATCGGTTATGAGGATTACGGCGTAGGGCCGTCCTCTTGTGGAACCTCTTTGCCCTCGCCGGGGAACGGCCAATTGCGCTCGAGTGGCTGGGTCTCTTCGCGAACGTTCTTGGGCACCTTGTTCACTTTGAGATTTTCGAGCACGTGCACGCCAAGCTTGCCGGCGCTCGCCAGGTCCAGGTCGCCATCGTGGTCCAGGTCCGCGGCGATGAACTGTGTCCCCGCGCTGGCTGTTCCATTGACCGACAGCGCGTAGCGAGTGAACACAGGATCCGCGGCGCTGTCTGCGATGCGCATCGTCTCCATGGTTCCTTTGGTGCCCTCACCGCCCGTTTTCACGGCGTCGAGCTGGGCCTTGGTAGGCAGCTTGTACGCGTACACCACGACCGGATCGTAGGAGCCCGGATCGGCGCCGGAGTGCCCGCGATAGCGCTTCCCCGTGATGAGCTCCGGCTGGCCGTCGCCATCGATATCCGCGAGCAGCAGCGCATGCGATTGTGAGAAGGACTCGTCGATGGTGTGCCGTATCCACATCGGATGATCGGCGGTGCCCGCCTGCTCCAGCCAGTAGAGGCCGTAGCCGTGGCCCTGACCGTAGATGAGATCGAGCTTGCCATCGTGGTTTACGTCATAGCCGAGGATGGGAAATCCAGCGTCGCCGATATCCCAGTCGCCGTGCCATTTCCACTTGTCGTTATCGGCATCAATCTGTTCGAACCATCCGTGCGTGGTGAGCACGTCGGCCTTGCCATCGCCATTGATGTCCGCGACGCCGATGCCGTGGCCGTCTTCCGCGCGGCCGCCCAGGTGGTGGACGCGCGGCTTGTCCTTGCTGAAGTCGACCCACAGAATCCCGGAGCGGTTGTAGTGCGCCAGCGCGAGATCCGGCTTGCCGTCGCCATTGATGTCGAAGAAGGCTCCGCCCTCGGTATCGTAACTGTCGGTGATCTTTTCCGCCTTCCACATAGTGCCGGCCGCGGTGGCCTTCGGTCCGGGATTGCGATACCACCACAAGCCGTTCGCGATCCAGCCGGTGGTGACGAGATCCGGCAGGCCATCGTGATCGACGTCGACGATCCACTCGCCGCAGTCGGAGACAAATTCATTGTGGATGCCGACCGTGCGGAACTGATGCCGCTTCCATTCGCCGCCATTAGCGCCGGGGTTTTCGTACCAGTAGGCGCCGCTCAGCAGGTCGGGAAAGCCGTCGCCATTCATGTCCAGCAGGGAAATGCCTTCGGCGTGGTCGTTGCCGAGGCGATGTGAGAGGAAAGCGATGCGTGGCTCGCCGCCGGGTCCGTCGCCGGGGTGCTGCAAACGGAACTCGGTGGCGTGCGCGGGGTCCTGCGCGTGGCCCAGGGCGGGAGCGAGGAGAGGCAAAGCAAGCAGGGGTGCAAGTCGTTTGAAGGGAATCGTCATCATGGTCTCCGTTGGTTTTAGCTGCGCTCGGCGAGCTTCATCGTTTCCGGGTTCCAGCGGACAACCTCGCCGCGCTGGATGCTGAGATTGCTGAGCAGCGCAGCGCCCGCGGCGCGGAAGCCGAAGGTCGCATCTTCCACGACAGGCTTGCGGCTGCGAACGGAGTCAAAGAAGTTGTGGAAGTGGTCATAGCTGTCGGAGTAGCCCTCGGGCGCCGTGAACTTCTGCACGTTCTCCGGCAGCGCGCCGCTGAAGTGCTTCTCGGGATACTTCTGCCGATATTGCTCGATGTACTGCTGTTGCATGGCGTTGGTGAAGGTGGAGACGGTGTAGCCAGGCTCCGTTTCCGGTGGCGTCCGAGTGACGGAGACGGTATTTCCGCCGATGGTCATCAGGCCTTCCGAGCCGGTGAAGAGGAAGCCTTCGCTCTCCTCGCCGCCATCGACGAAGTTCACGTGCAGGCTGAGATTGAAGCCTTCGGGATAGTCGAAGAGAGCAAGCATGACATCGTCGGCGTCACGGCCGTCCTTCCAATAACGAATGGCGCCTGTGGCCATGGCCCGCGTGGGACCGTGCGATCCGGTGATGAAGTGGGTGCCGCTGAACAGATGCACGAACAGATCTCCGGCGACGCCGGAGCCGTAGTCCTTCCACTTGCGCCACTGGAAGAAACGCTCGGCATTCCAGGGAACCTTTGGAGCGGAGCCAAGAAAGCGCGGCCAGTCGCAGGTCGTGGTGGAGGCATCCAGAGGGATGGAGTAGTTCCAGGCGCCGATCGAAGAGTTGCGGTCCCAGTAGGCGCTGACCATGTTGAGCTTGCCGATGATACCCGAGGCGAGCAGCTCTTTGGCCTTGGCGTAGATGACCGAGCTGACTCGCTGACTACCAACCTGAAGGATGCGGTTGGTGGAGCTCGCGGTCTCGATGATCTCCGGCCCATCGGGGTAGATGTGGATCATCGGCTTTTCCAGATAGACGTCCTTGCCAGCCTTCATCGCGTCCACAGCTGCCGTCTTGTGCCAGTGATCGGGCGTCGCGATCAGCACGGCATCGACATCCTTACGCGCCAGAATCTCGCGATAGTCGCGGGTGGTGAAGACGTCCGGCCCCCACAGCTCTTTCGCATGGGCCAGGCGGCCGTCATAGCAATCGGCCGCGGCAACGAGTCTGACTCCCGGCACCTGCACCGCAATGCCGGTATCGTGCTGGCCTTGAATGCCGGCACCGATCAGCGCGAGCTGGATGTTGTCATTGGGAGAACGTGTTGACGAAGATTGCGCAAAGAGAGGTTTCAGATGTGTGGCCGTAGCGGCCAGGGCAGCAGTCTGGATGAATTTTCTACGATCGAGCATCGTCGAGCGGTAACTCACTTTCCCCATGGAGTTGGCGTTGCGGCCAGCGGGTGCGCGATGAGAAAATGCCGAACTCGACATTCCAATCCGCCACGCCTACCGAGCCGAAACAGTAACAACAATACGCCCACTCGTTCGATAGACCAATCGCGGTCACCATCGGGACGCCCAATATTGGCCGGTGACAGATAACTCAGCTCCTATGAACCTTCGAGTTGGCGAGCGAAGGCGGTTTCGCAAAGTAGCCGGTCCGGGTATGCACGGTCAGCTTACTGTGCCCTGGAGCGCTCGCTTCCACCTTGACGGTGTGATAGCCGCTGCGGGGAGTACGGGAGGGCCGGTACGCAACGGCGTACTGGTTACGAATATCGCGGGCCACCTCGGCAGCGACAGAATCGATGTCTTTCAGCGAACCAGGGAAAAAGGCGATGCCTCCGGTCTCCTTCGAGAGCGCCTGCAGGTCATGTCTCGCATGCCGCGATTCCAGGCGGCCGTTGTCGCTGTCGAACATCAGACCGATGGAGTAAATGATGGGTCCCTGCAGGTCCTGAACACGATGGATTGCATTGTCCAGGGTGAGCTTCGAAGCATTGTCATCGCCATCGGTAATCACAATCAGGACCTTCCGGGGACGGCTTGCGGACTGCTCCATCTTGTCCGCAGCAGTCACAACGGTGTCGTAAAGCGCAGTGCCACCGGAAAGGCTCAGATGTGCGAGTCCAGCCTGTAACCTGTCCACTTCCGAGGTAAAGTCCTGATCCAGGTATGCCTGGTCGGAGAAGTTAATCACGAAAGTTTCGTCTTGTGGATTGGACGCCTTCACCAGGTCGATCGCCGCAGAGGTGACGGCAGCTCGCTTGGTGCGCATCGAGCCCGAGTTATCGACGATAAGGCCGATAGAAACCGGAGTGTCCTGATGCTGCAGGGAGACGATGACCTGCGGAACTTTGTCTTCAAAGGCTTTGAAGTTGTTCTTCGTAAGATCGTTTACGAGCTGTCCTTTATTGTCCAGAACGGTGCAGTTCAGGACGACTTCTTCGGTGTTCATCTCCAGCGTATAGGGGCCCCTGGAGCGTGGCCTGGCCTGCTGGTTCTGTCCG
>DASXGY010000432.1:0-4363 GCA_036488835.1 Acidobacteriaceae bacterium | reverse complement strand
TCACTGCTGCTTCGCTTGAAAGCTGGAATCTCAGTTGGAGCGGGAGACGGGAATCGAACCCGCGACCAACAGCTTGGAAGGCTGTGACTCTACCACTGAGTTACTCCCGCCCTTAAAACACCCGCAGCCAGGGGCCGCCACTCCAAATTCTGGAGCTGATGACCGGGATTGAACCGGTGACCTCTCCCTTACCAAGGGAGTGCTCTACCAACTGAGCTACATCAGCCCTTCTGCTCGAAAACCCCGCGCTGGTCTATCCTAGCGCGCTTCCGTGTCTACACTCGCTCGCCGCGATCCCAACAGCACCCGCAGCGCCAAACCGCCCAACACAACAAACACCAGCGTGCGGAACTTGCCCGGCTCCATGGTCTGCCAGGCCAGCACGGCTACCACGCCGAAGAGCGCCAGTGCTACGGCCGTCTTCTGGGGGAGACTCAGACCGCCCGATCCGCTGCTCAGTTCCATCATGCCGCCAACATCACGCTGCCAACTTCTGGTGCACAGGGGAGGATTCGAACCTCCGTAGCTCGCAAGGAGCGGCAGATTTACAGTCTGCTGCCATTAACCGCTCGGCCACCTGTGCACGATTCCGGCTTCTGCCTCGATTCCATCGCACGCATGCCTCCGGACTACGCAACGCTTCGCCAGAAAACCTGGGAAAACGAGAAAAAGAGGAGACAGCGGAATGGAAGTCGCGGAACGAAGTCGCCGGAGTCCTTACAATGTCTTGACGATCCTTGTGTTCGGTTAAGGACTGGAGCTGGCGAAGGGACTTGAACCCCCGACCCTCTGATTACAAATCAGATGCTCTACCAGCTGAGCTACGCCAGCCCGCACCGCTTGTTCCCGGCGCACACTGCTGCGAGCCCCGGGGAGCGACCGTTCAACCGCAAGAGTAGCACAGCGGTTGAAGCCCTCGCAATGCGCGTTGCCCATTCGGCGGAGCTACGTCGCAGCTAGGTCCCAGAGACGCTTACATGGCCGCCTTCCGAGTCCACAAACCGCGCCAGCATGCCGCCGAAGTCCTGCTTCGTCGGCGGCATGCTGAAGGTGACGCCTTTCGCCGACATCTCCTCGAAAAACTTTTGCAGGTCGGGGACACCGAAGCCGAGCTCGACGCTGCCCGGGCCCAATTTGGTTTCGCCGGTCGCGAATTCGCTCCAACCGGGCGAGCTGAAGGTCAGCGGCAGGCCCAGGGTGTCGCGATGGAAGGCGACGGCGCGATCCATATCGCCGACGAACTGAATGACGTAGGTGAGCTTCATGTGCGGGCTCCTCCAGCGGGAGGGAGCATACGCCAGCGAACGCTGTGCGCGCTCAGGTTGCGGCGGATCCCTCGGGCGCGAGCTATCGCGGCACCCGCTGCTATCCTGTCTGGGCCACTCCGGCCATCATGCGCAGACGTACCCGCACCACACTCCTCGTCGCCGCCATCGTCATCGCGTTGCTCGGCGCTCTTGCATATCTGCGGCAGAAGGCGCCTCCGGAAGTGGCGCGGCTGCTGCCCGAGTCAGACGGGATGCTCTACATAAACTTCGAGCCGCTGCGCGCCGCAATGCACTTCGACCAGCATCCGGTGCAGCGCGATGTCAGCTATCAGAAGTTCATTGATGCCACGGGGTTCGTCTTCGAACGCGACCTGCGCCAGGCCGCATTCGCCATGCACCACATGCAGAACCCGCACGGGCCCAACGGGCCGGTCGCCTACTCCGAGGTCTTCGCCGGCCACTTCGATCACAAGCGGCTGACGACGTGGCTCGAAGCTGCCAGCAAAGCTCGCGAGCAGTATGCGGACCGCACCATCTACAGCCTGCCCAGCCAGGGCCGAACGGTGCGCGTGGTGATGCTGGGCTACGACATGGTGGCGGTGTCGAACACGCCGACGGCGGAGCAGATTCACGCCATCGTCGATCGCTATCGCACCGCGGCGCTGCCTTTCTCCGGCTCGTCCGTGCTGTCGGATTACTACAGCCAGGTGCCGACGCTTTCTATCGCCTGGGGCATCGGCCGCATCTCGCTGCCCTTCTGGTCGGAGGGCGGGCCGCGCATCTTCGGCGTGACCCTGCCGCTGGACACGGACACGGCGTTCATCGCGTCGGTGCGCTTCCTGGGCACGCTGCGGCTGCGGGTGGAGGAGATTGCCCCCAGCCAGGCCGATGCCGCCGCCACCACCAACGCGCTTGAAAGCATGCTGGGGCTGCTCTCCGCGGCCTTGACTTCGGTCCAGAACAATCCTCAGAGCAAGGACTACCGCACGCTGATCAACAGCGCGAAGGTTACGCAGCACGGCAGCCGCACTGTTCTGACGGCAACCGTGCCACTGGACCTAGTGAAGCAGTTTGACAGCGGCAATCCGTAGACGAACGTATGGCGTCGATTATGTGCGATTTGTCATGACGCTTGATACGGCTGTATCGTTAACTAAACGTTTTAATCGCCGCAATTGCCGCGGCGCCACGACCCCGATCCCCTCACTCCTACCCGGAGGAAATGCATGTCTCGTATGACCAACGCCCCGCGCGTCCTGGGCCCCCTCCTCTTCTCCACTTTGCTGCTGATCCCCGCCGCGCTGCCCGCGCAGAGCACCCAGGTCATCACCGGCCAGGCTGCCTTTACCGACTACTCGAAAGAAAAGCCCGGCACCATGCGCAAGATCACCGTTGCCGACCTGCCGGCGCCCTACGCCACAGAGTCGGTGGATAACGGCCCCAGCGTGGCGCCGCGGCCCGCGGGCGCGATGCCCGAAGCGCCGGCCGGCTTCAAGGTCGAGCTCTACGCCACCGATCTGAAGAATCCGCGGCTCATCCGCACGGCGCCCAACGGCGACCTGTTCGTGGTGGAGAGCGAGCCGGATCGCAGCGGCGACAGCGGCACCGTTGTGGTCTTCCGCGGCGTGGATGCCAGCGGCAAGCCGAAGCAGGTTTCTACCTTCGCCACCGGGCTGAAGCAGCCCTTTGGCCTGGCCTTCTATCCGCTGGGGCCAAATCCCAAGTGGATCTACATCGGCAATACCGACTCCGTGGTCAAGTTCCCTTACAAGAACGGCGACCTGAAGGCGAGCGGACCATCGCAGGTGGTGGTGGCATCGCTGCCCGGCGGCGGACGCCTGCGCGGCGGCGGGCACTGGACGCGCGATGTTGTTTTCTCGAAGGACGGAGAGCGCATGTTCGTCTCCGTGGGGTCGCACTCGAACGTGGACGATCCTGACACCAATCCCGCCGAGTACCATCGCGCGGACGTGCTCGAGTTCACGCCGGACGGCAAGTTCGTGAAGGTGTATGCCTCGGGCATTCGCAACTGCGTGGGCGAAGCGATCAACCCGACGACGGGACAGCTTTGGTGCTCCGTGAACGAGCGCGACGCGCTGGGCGACAACCTGGTACCCGACTACATTACCCACGTGCAAGAGGACGGCTTCTACGGCTGGCCCTGGTTCTACATAGGCAACCACCAGGATCCGCGGCACAAGGGCAAGCATCCCGAGCTGGCGAACAAGGTGATCGTGCCCGATGTCCTGCTGCAGCCGCATTTTGCCTCGCTGGAGATGACCTTCGACGAGGGCAAGGAGTTCCCTGCCTCTTATAAGGGCTGGGCGTTTGCGGCGGAGCACGGCTCGTGGAACAAATCCAAACGCGCCGGCTACGAGGTGATTGCAGTGCCCATCGAGAACGGTAACGCGACCGGCGAGTACCAGGACTTCCTGACCGGCTTCGTGACGCCGGACGGCAAAGTGTGGGGGCGACCGGTGGGTGTGACGTTCGCCAACGATGGCTCGCTATTCGTAACCGACGATGGATCGGATTCCGTGTGGCACGTCAGCTACACCGGGGCGAAGCAGCAGGCGGGTATGTAAAGTCTCGAATCTAACTCCAGGGGCGTCCGGCAGAAGCCGGCGCCCTTTGTTGCTTACCGCTGGCTTTTGCGCCCCGCCGCGACATCCGCATTGAATCCCGCCGAGCCTCCGCGGGGCACACTCAAACACTTCCACTGCGCCGATTGCAGATGCTTCGCCAGAAAGACAATCTGGCCTACGTGATAGCTGTAGTGCGCGATCTGCCGGTTGATCGCCTGCACAACCGAGTGGCGCTCGCCGCGGATGAACGTCTCATGGTTGAGATCGGCATCGGTGAGCGGCTCCAGCGCAGCGAACATGCACTCCCAGCCTGCGTTCCATAGCGCCATCAGCTCGGCGCGCGTCGCCGGCGGCGCTTCGAACTCCGTGTCGCGGCAGCGATCCGGCTTCTCGCCATCGGCTTCGGGAAAGCCCGTCCAGCGCGAGCGCATATTCCCCGCCATATGCTTCACGATCTGCGCGATGGAGTTCATCTCCGGATCGAGCGCGGCGGTCAGGTCGGCATCGGAG
>DASXGY010000429.1:0-2357 GCA_036488835.1 Acidobacteriaceae bacterium | reverse complement strand
CGGGCGCATCTCAGTGCGCAGAGGATGTGGGGGAGGATTTCGCGCGAATGCGTGGACGATGGAATTTACTGGTAGCGGCGGTGGTGTGTGCTCTCCCGCTGGCGTTGGCTGGCTGCGGTAACAACGGGCCGCCGGACTTCGCACTTTCGCTGGTCAGCGGGCAGACAGCGACCGCTTCGATTACGCAGGGCGGCACGACGCCTGTCACGTTCCAGGTGAGTGCGGTGAGCGGCTCGGCGGGCAGCATCACGCTGGTGCTGAGCGGGTTGCCGCCGGGGGTGGGTGTCGCGCCGGGCTCGGCGACGGTGGGGATCGGCTCGCCCCAGACGTTTGTGCTGAACGCGGCTTCCGGCGCAGCCGTGACGGCCTCACCGGTTACCTTGACGGCAACCGGGGTATCGGGGAATCCGCTGGATTCGAGCTCAATCACCCACACGCAGACGCTGACACTGTCGGTGACCGCTCCGGCTGCACCCTGAAAGATTTTGTGACGCTCTAGTGTGCCGGGGCGGTGGTATCGGTGTCCGGAACCGGAACGTACTTGCCGTCACGGAAACGCAGCCGTTCCACGCTGGTGTAGGGGATGGCCGTGGGCGCGGGTGGCGGCTCCGGCTTCTGTTTGCCGTGGACGCGGGCGGTTTTTGCGGGCTTTGTTGAATCGATCTCCGGCGGAGGTTGGGTGCCGCTGCCAGTGAGCACCAGATCGTCGTAGTCCTGGCCGGGGACGGCGGCGAAGGTATCCGTACGTTGCCAGGCATAGCAGGGGTCGCGCAACGGGCTATCGGGACCGCAGGCATTGCGGTTGCTGTAGGCGGTTTCTCCAGTGAAGGCGCGGACCACGTCCTCCTGCCAGGGGACCAGCAGGCTCAGGGTAGTGCTCGAAAAGTCGCTTGCCTCGGTATGACTCTCCAGCCGAATGCCGTGCAGGTCGTTGCCCAGCGTGACCAGCTTGATGGCGGGCGGCAGGCCGCGGCTGCCGGCCAAGTCCACGGCGTCGTTCTCGTCCTCCAGCAGCCAGGTATTCAGGCGGCGGGTGAAGACGGCCATGCCGATGACCGGCCGGCACATGAGGCAGTTGAAGGAGTCATCGCCGGGGCGGCCAGGCTTGTCGCTGCGATGTGGGACAGCAGCGGTGACGACGACGTGGCGCGGGTGGCCAGCCTGTAGATAACCAGTGTCGAAGATCACGACGATATCGACCGGGTCCTTGGGCGCGAACCAGGAGCCCGCGAGATCGACGGCGGGATGGTCGGGCAGGTTGGCGCGCGCGGTCTGTGTAGCGGGGTCGTAGCGGCCATACCAATGCTGCATGGCATCCGCGAGTGCGAAAGGGCGAGGCGCCTCCACCGGGGCAGTTTTGCGCTGGCACCCGCCAAGCAGCAACAGGGCCGCCGTAGAGGCAGCGATGGGACGCAAGCGCAGCACGCCCCCATGCTAGTGCAATTCTGGATTGTTGGGAGAGAAAGAAGACAAAAGCAGATAACGGCAGACCACTGCAGACAAAGGCAGACCAATGCAGATGACAGCAGAAGACGACAGCAGAAGTCCGTGGAGAACCGCCGTGCCTGCCTTCGTCTGCTGTTATCTGTCTGTCTCTGTTGTTGTCTTCACATCAGCTCCAGTCCCCAGAGGTCGTGGAGGTGCAGGATGCCGAGGGTGCGCTGCCCGGTGTCCGTGACGACCAGCGAGGTGATGCGGCGCTCTTCCATGATGGCGAGGCCGCGGGCGGCGAGCTCGTCCGGCGCAATGGTGTGCGGTTTGGGGTTCATCGCTTCGCCCGCGTTGAGGGTGAGGGCGTTGGGGCCGCGGCCTTCGAGCAGGCGGCGGAGATCGCCGTCGGAGATGATGCCGATGAGGCGGCCGTCGCTGTCGAGCACGGTGGTGACGCCAAGCTTCTTGCGCGACATCTCGTAGATGACCTGACTCATCGGCGTGGCGGCGGCGACGGCCGGCAGGGCATCGCCCGCGTGCATCAGGTCGCGCACGAAGGCGAGCTTCTTGCCCAGCTTTCCGCCGGGATGGAGCGAGGCGAAGTCCTCTGCACGAAAGCCCTTGCGCAGCGAGACCGCGATGGCCAGCGCGTCGCCCAGTGCGAGCATGGCGGTAGTGGAGGCGGTGGGCGCAAGCCCCAGGCCGCAGGCCTCGTTTGGCACCGAACAGTCGAGTGCAACGTCGCTCGAGCGCGCGAGCGTGGAGTCGAGGTTGCAGCAGAAGGAGATGAGCGCGTCCCCGATGCGCTTGAGGGTGGCGAGCAGGCGCAGGATCTCTTCTGTTTCGCCGGAGGCGGAGAGCGCGAGCACGAGATCGCCTTTCATGAGCATGCCGAGATCGCCGTGCAGCGCCTCGGCAGGATGCAG
>DASXGY010000326.1:0-4510 GCA_036488835.1 Acidobacteriaceae bacterium | reverse complement strand
GTCGAGGGTGATCTGTTCGATCCGCAGTCGGTGGGCGATGCCATCGAGGGCCACCGCGCGGTCTTCTCCGCGCTGGGCCCACGCACGCTCAAAGCCGATCCGCTCCTGAGCCGCGCCATTCCTCTCATCATCAACGGCATGCACTTTCATCGCGTCGACCGCATCATCACGGTTGGTGCGGCCGGCTCGCTCTACCCCGCAGGCAAGTATCAGCCTCCGCTCGCAACCGTGCTCTTCGCGATCGCGCGGGCCACACTGCTGCGCCATCCCATGGCAGACCAGCGTGCGCAGGAGCGCTTTCTGGCGGCGAGCGATCTTGATTACACCATCGTGCGGCCACCGCGCCTTACCGACGACCCGCCAACTGGAACGTATCGCGTGCTGCCGGATGCGCTTCCTTCCAGCAGCCGCCGCATCCCTCGCGCCGATGTGGCGAACTTCATGCTCCAGCAACTCACCGACCCGCGATTCCATCGCCGCGGCGTCTATCTGGCGAGCTAGAGCATTTTCAGTCTAGGTGTAAGCAGGAGCGCCACCGTCCGTGTAGCGTTTCCATCAAGAAAAGCCACTTCGCAGAGCCTGGTCGTATGTAGCAAGTAACTGTGAAGACGCTCTGAGCAGCCGCTAATGGAAAAGGCGCGCAGCCAGCCGGCCGCGCGCCAGGTTTTTTCGACCGTCATTACTGCGGGTGCTGATCAGTCTTGTCTTCCACCTTGTCGGCGCCGTGCTCGGTAGCATTGGCAGACTTGTGGACCACGTGCTTCGTGCCTCGTGTGGTTTTGTGGTACGCCTTCTTGGTGCCTGCCTTGGTCTTGTCGTAGCCCTTCTCTGTGCCTTCCTTCGTCTTGTCGTAAACCTTCGTCGTGCCCTTGGCCACACCGTGACCCGTATCCTTGGCCGCGTCCTTCGTGTCGGTGCCAGCGTGCTTGATGTCCTGGCCAGCGGTCTGCGCCAGCACAGGCGCAACTCCACCTACGACCAGCGCCGCGGTGACAACAAATGTACCCATCCGGTTTCTGAACTGTTTCAATGCATCCTCCCTGCCCTCGTGCGAGGTGCTGCAATTATGCCGCATCCCTCGGAACAAGAGAGAGCGATCAGGCAGCATCGCTCTGAGCAGCTACCTGCGTCCTGTGCACAGTGGGATGTGCCTCACCCCGCTTCAGGCCGCCCAAAAAGCCGTTGATTGCCCCGGCAAAGGCGACCGGAACCTCCTCATGGGGTAGATGGCCGGCACCGGGAATCACCACCAGGGCCGCGCGGTCGAAGTATTCGGCTAGCCGTTCGCCGCTGCGCACGCTCACAGCGCGATCACGATCTCCCCAGAGCAGCAAAGCCGGCACATTGCGCACCGCCGGCAGCGCCGCCTGGAGTGTCGCCATATCCAGCTCCCAACGGTCCAGGATGCTCAGGACATAGGACACCGTCCCGGGAACACGCAGCGACGCGATATAGCGCTCCAGAGAGCCATTACGGACACGGCTAGCGTCTCCGTACATGCGTCCCAGCGCCAGTGACTGAACGCCGGCAGGCACGGTGGGCAAACGGCCGGCAAACCAGCGTCCCAGCGCCGTGCGGTAGAAGCGAATGAGTGGGTCGGCAACATCGGAAAAGGGATTTGCCGGCGCATGAAGGACCAGACTGCGAACGCGTTCCGGATAGAGTGCAGCCAGCATTAAAGCAACGGATCCGCCGTGAGAGGTGCCAACGATATCCGCCTGGCCGATGCCCTTTGCATCCATCAGCTCGATCAGCCGGCCCGCGGTCGCACTCAGACCCACGTCCAGTTTTGGAACACGCTCCGACCCGCCGATTCCCAGCGCGTCCGGCGCATAGACGGTCGAGTGGGCGGCCAATCGCTGCGTGGCTGGCCCCCAGGCGTCGGCTGTGCCGAGCAAACCATGCAGCAGAAGCAAAGAGGGCCCGCTGCCGGTTACGAGGCAGCGCATGCGTGCATCGTGCACGCGGACGAATTCCTCTGTCTCCTGCGAGTCTTCCAAGGCAGTCATCCAAGCATCAAGGGACATCCGGAGCCCTCCCGGGGGCGTCTTCAGAAAGCGATCGTGTTGGCAAGAATATTTAAACTCCTGAAACATAGGAAGCTGCATCTTCGAAAAAGATGTATCGGCGGAGCAGGCCAGGCCGCCCACAGGTCACATCACTTTTTCTGATTTCCGCCCATCTTGGGAACCCCTTCCGGTCCGAGGGCGGCTTGGATGGATACGAAAATCCGATGTGTGCCCCTATGCCTCACCATAGCCGCCTACCGTTTCGCGGAACCGCCGGCACAGCAAAATGGGACGAGGCTCCGAATGAAACCGCCTTCACGCACTCTATTCATCGTATTTTGAGCAGCTTAGGGACTAAATTTCGTCCCACCAGTCCAATTTAGCGGGCTGGCAAGCTGCGTGCTTCGCACTAGACTGAATCCACTCCCTGTCTCCGTCCCCCAGGGCACATGCAAAAGTCGATCTCAACCCGGCTTACGGTCGTCTTGCTGGCGCTATTCACGCTGGCGGCGATCGTCTTTGCATCGTTGAACCTCGTGAAGGATGCCGAGTACCAGAAGCCGACGGACGGCATCTGGTGGATGGAGGCGCGCGGCGGCCTGGAAGCGCAGCGCGTTCCGGCGGACAGCCCTGGAGACCACGCCGGCATTAAGCCGGGCGACGTTCTGCTGGCGGCAGGCGATCATCCGACACCGCGGCTGGCCAGTCTGGTCCGCGAATGGTTCCATACCGGCGTCTATCGGCGCATCGACTACACGCTGTTGCGTTCCGGTGTCCGCATCGACGCATCGGTAATTCTGATCGCAGTCGATCGCTCCCAATACGAAGGACTGCGGCTGGTCGCACTGGTCTACTTGCTGATCGGCCTCTACGTGCTCTTCCGGCGTTGGACCGCGCCGCATGCCACGCACTTCTACGTCTTCTGCCTCGCATCGTTCGTTCTCTATGCCTTCCAATACACCGGCAAGCTGAACACCTTCGACTGGACGATCTACTGGGGCTGGATCATCGCCGGCGCATTGCAGCCTGCGCTCTTTCTTCACTTCGCTCTCGCGTTTCCGGAAGACCGCGACAGTCGCAGTGGCCTGATGCGGCGCCGCGGGGTCCTCGGCCTGGTCTACCTGCCTGCCGTCGTCGTGATCGCCATGCAGGCGATGGCCTTCACGCTCTGGTCGGCCACCCAACGGCTGTCGCATCGCCTGGACCAGATTGCCGTCGGCTACCTCGCCGCGTATTACGTGCTGGCCGCGGTGGTCTTCTTCGGGCATTACCGGGTTACGCAGGACCCGCTGCGTCGCCAGCAACTGAAATGGCTCACGCGCGGCACGCTGCTGACGGTCATCCCCTTCACCATTCTGCAAGTGGTGCCGTTCCTGGCGGACTGGCCGGTGCCATCGATCCTGAGCAAGATTGCCGGCCTTTGCCTGGTCTTTCTGCCTCTGACCTTCTCCTGGGCCATCGTGCGTTACCGGCTCATGGACGTGGATCTCATCTTCAAGCGCGGCGTCGCCTACACACTGGCAACTGCCTCGCTGATCGGACTTTACTTCGGCGCGGTTGCCCTGGCCGCAGAGCTTATCCACAAGAACCTCCCGAGCTTCGGTTCCTGGGGGCTGATTGTGACCATCATCATCACGGCGCAACTCTTCGATCCGCTGAAGCGCGGCATTCAAGGGCGGGTCGACCGGGTATTCGACCGGAGACGGTATGACTATCGCCAGACGCTGATCGAATTCGGCCGTGGGCTGAGTTCGGAAACCGATCTGGACGCGGTGCTGGCGTCCGTAACGGATCGCCTGACGCGAACGCTGCTCGTCTCCCGTGTTGCGCTCTTCCTGGATGGTCCCCGTGGACACTACACGCTCGCCGCGGCCACAGGTCTGGGTGCTGCCCTCACGCCCGTGACTGGTGCCACCGCGAAGGCGCTTGACCTGAGCTTTCTCAACTTTGAATCTGGCCGCGCTGATTCCGGACATCTATCGTCGACACGGCCCGCCGAGCATGGCGAGACCGGCTCGCACCTGTTCTTCGAGAACCCTAGTCAGGCGCTATACCTGAGCGCGTCGGAGCGCGCCGCAGCCGAAGCACTTGATCTTCACTACTACCTGCCCTGTCGAGTCCAGCAGCGCACCATCGCAGTGGTTGGTCTGGGTCGCACCACTTCCGGTGACTTCCTCTCCTCCGAAGACGTGGAATTGCTGGAGTCCCTCGCCTCGTACGTCGGCATCGCGATTCAGAATGCTCGCCTCTATGCATCGCTCGCCCAGAAGGTCTCCGAGTACGAGCGGCTGAAAGAATTCAACGAGAACATCGTCGAGTCCATCAACGTCGGCATCCTCGCCATTGGCCTCGATGAAACAGTCGAGAGCTGGAACGCGCAGATGGAAGTGATGTTCGCCATGCCGCGCGTCGACGTACTGAATCAACCCATCGGCAACATCTTCCCGGCGGAATTCATGACGGAATTCCACCGCGTGAAGGACGAGCCCGGCGTCCATAAC
>DASXGY010000324.1:0-2988 GCA_036488835.1 Acidobacteriaceae bacterium | reverse complement strand
ATGATCTCCGGCGCATATCTACTGACGGTGCGCGCCTTCGCCAGCTCGCCCTCGCTCGCTTCGATGACTTTGGGACGCACCGTGATCCTGATGGCGGCCAGCATGGTCGGCTCGGCCTTTCCTGTTCCCGTAGCGGCCTGGTTCACGCAGGTGATCGCGCTGCAGATCACGCTTTCCCAGCTTTTCAATGTGCCGCAGGAAGTTGCGCTGGCTTGCGGCGCCGGTCTTACATTCGTCACTTTTCTCGCCGTCATTCCGGTAGGGCTGATCTGGTCTCGCTTCGAGCACATCTCGCTCCGGCAGGTGTCAGAGCAGTCCGAGCATGAAGCCGAAGAGCTTTCGACTCGCGCCCAGGCTTAAGACCTCAAGCTGCTATCGTAGAAGCATCTATGAAGTGTCCGTACTGCGGCTTTGCGCAGGACCGCGTGGTGGATTCGCGCGAGAGCAAGGAAGCCGACGCCATTCGAAGACGCCGCGAGTGCGAGCGATGCGAGAAGCGCTTCACCACCTATGAGCGCATCGATGAGATTCCCTACATGGTGGTCAAGAAGGACGGCCGCCGCGAACGCTTCGAGCGCCACAAAGTCCTGAGCGGGCTGCTGCTGGCCTGCCGCAAGCGACCCTTTACTCCCGATAATCTGGAAAAAATCGTCGACGAGGCGGAGACCTTCCTCATCGACTCGCCCGAGCGCGAGCGCACCACCAGCGAGATCGGGGAGCTCATCATGAACCGGCTCAAGGCCATCGACACCGTGGCCTACATTCGCTTCGCCAGCGTCTATCGCGACTTCACCGACGTGCGTGAATTCAAGGAAGAGCTCGAGCGACTGCTCATCGCCAAGGACCAGACCGCGAAGCGCCGGGTCCCTGATCCGGCGCATCGGGAGCCCGCACCACGCAGGCCGCAAAAACGCTAACCATGCGGCGGCCACATCCATATCGCAGGACGAAAGATTGACTATGCCCAGACAACACACCATCACCCTGATTCCCGGCGACGGCATCGGCCCGGAGGTAACGAACGCGGTTGTGCGCATCATCGAAGGCGCCGCCGCGGCCACCGGCGCCAGCTTCCAGTGGGAGAGCTACGCCGTCGGTGCGGAGGCCTTTGAGCGCTACAAGGAGTACATCCCGCGGGAGCTTTATCAGTCCATCGAGCGCAACCGCGTGGCGCTGAAGGGGCCGGTCACCACGCCGATCGGCGGCGGTTTCGCCTCCATCAACGTCACGCTCCGCAAGCAGTTCGAGCTCTACGCCAACTTTCGCCCCATCCGCAATCTGCCCGGCACGCAGACGCGCTATCCGGGCGTGGACCTGGTGATCGTCCGCGAAAACACGGAGGACCTCTACGTCGGCCTCGAACACGAAGTCGTACCCGGGGTGGTCGAGTCGCTGAAGATCGTGACCGAGAAGGCCTCGACCCGCATCGCAAAATTCGCCTTCGAATACGCGCGCAAACACGACCGCAAGAAGATCCACGCCATCCACAAGGCGAACATCATGAAGATGTCCGACGGGCTCTTCCTGCGCTGCGTGCGCGAAGTGGCAAAGAACTTCCCCGAGATCACCTACGGCGAGCACATCGTCGACAACACTTGCATGCAACTGGTGATGAATCCCTATCAATACGACATGCTGGTGCTACCGAATCTCTACGGCGACATTGTGAGCGATCTGTGCGCGGCCTTCGTCGGCGGCCTGGGGCTGGTACCCAGTGCGAACCTGGGCGAGGCCTGCGCCATCTTCGAGGCGGTGCACGGCTCCGCACCGGATATCGCCGGGCAGGATAAGGCGAACCCCACGGCGCTGCTACAGTCCGCAATTCTGATGCTGCACCACATCGAAGAGGTGGACGCGGCGAACCGCATTCAGGCCGCGATGGACAAGGTGTATGCGGAGAAGACCACGCTGACGCGCGATGTGGGCGGTACGGCGGGCACGCAGGCCTTCGCCAACGCTGTGCTCGCCGCGTTGTAAAAGCAAGACCGACCAGAAAGGATCGCAATGCCGTTGCCCACTCGATCATTCCCCCTGTTTCTCTGCTGTGTCCTGCTGATCACTGGCGGTTGTAAGCGTTCCGGACCGGGTGCGTCTCCTGCTACCCAGGGCCCGATCACGCAGATCGATCCCGCCACCGCGGGCAGCGTGGAGGGTACGGTACACCTCATCGGCAAAGCGCCGGAGCGCATCGAGATCGATATGGCGCAGGACCCCGCATGCGCCATGAGTCCCTATGGCAAAAACCTCACCGAAGGCATCGTGAGCAAGGATGGCAAGCTCGCGAACGTTTACGTCTACGTGAAGGATGGCCTGGGCAACAAAGTGTACGCGGCACCGATGGAGCCGGCGGTCCTTGACCAGAAGGGCTGCCGCTATGTGCCCCATGTGCTGGCCGCGATGGTGGGTCAGCCGATCGAGTTCCGCAACTCCGACGCCACGATGCATAACGTCCACATGCAGCCGACAGTTGGCGGCAACCAGCAGTTCGACATCTCGCAGCCGCCCAACGGCGGCACCACGCGAAACGCCTTCGCCAAGCCGGAGCTGATGATCCCGGTGCGCTGCAACAACCATCCCTGGATGGAGGCGTTTCTCAACGTCGCACCGAATCCCTTCTTTAGCGTGAGCGGAGAGGATGGCCACTTCGCCATCCACGGTCTGCCGCCGGGCACCTACACGCTGGTGGCGGTGCAGGAGCAACTCGGCCAGCAGCAGGCGACGGCTACCGTGACAACCCACGGCACGGCAACGGCAGACTTCAGCTTCACGGCGAAATAAGGGTCAGGAAATAGCGATCAGGAACCAGATGTGGTCATTGGATCCTTAGCTTTGCGCGTCATTCCCTCTCCGCCCCGGCATTCCTGGCGATTCGCGATAAAATTATCGAATCCTACAAACAGCGAAGAGGCCAATGGCAGAGAGACTGAGGGTTGGCATACTCGGCGCTACCGGCACTGTCGGTCAGCGCTTCATCCAGTTGCTGGAGGG
>DASXGY010000304.1:0-4424 GCA_036488835.1 Acidobacteriaceae bacterium | reverse complement strand
TCCCGCGAGAGGATCTTGCGCGCCTGCGTGCGTGCATGATTCGCCCACGGGCCCACCGGGTCGAGCTTGAGGTAGACGGTCCAGTGGCGCAGCGCGCGGCGACGCTCGCCGATGCGCTCGTAGGCGAGCGCCAGGTTGTAGTGCGCGTCGGCATACTTCGGCACCAACTGGATGGCGTTGCGGTAGGCTTCGATCGCATCGGGCAGCCGCTCCAGTTCGTCAAGCACATTGCCGAGGTCGAAGAAGGCCAGCGCATATCCCGGATCGGAGACGGTGGCGCGCCGATAGAGCTCTTCCGCGCGGCGGAAGGAGCGACGGTTGTAGCAGATGGTGCCCAGGTTGATCGCGGACGGCGCGTGGTGGGGGTCCAGATGAAGCACCTGCTCGTAGCCCTCAGCCGCTTCGTCGATGCGGCCGCTCTCCTCCATCTGCACCGCCTGCAGGAACAAAACGGAGACGCGCGACTCCAACGCAATCGGATTGGCGCTGGTGTTGGCGACAGCCCTCAGTTCGCCGGGGGAGGGCGCTTCAAAATCGAAGACGAACTGTCGCGCGATCGGCTCCATGACAGCGCCGGAGTGACGGAAGAGCACGCGAGAGCCGCGACGCGATGCGGTCGCTTCAAGCAAGGGATTGCTCATGCCGGAGACCGCCTGCATGGCGTCCACGGAGGCACGAATGTTGGCTACTGAAACCCGATTCGCGCGCAGGTCGCGAAGCTTTCGCAGCTTGACGAGATCCTGAAAGCCGTACGACTCGCCCGTTTCGATCAGGCCCGCACGCTCCCATGCCGTAATCTGCTTGGCACGAAGGCGCAGAATGCGAAGAACGTCCTGACGGCTATATCTGCTCACAGCGCCACGCTCGTCAAGGGGACGAAGCCCCATCTGCCACCGGACTGCTAAAGCCTTTTCACTGACAGTGTGTACAGCCAAGCTCCGCGAGTTGTGGCCTTTCCTGACAGAAAGACCATGCCGCAGTGGCCCCGTCGTATACACCTACAGTGAAGATGCTCCAACGCATCTTCCTATTGCAGTGCCCTGATCCTCTAAAGCGACGTGCAGCCGTTCTCGACGAAGGGCTGCGCCAACATCTTCGCCTCGGCACCCCGCCGAAAGGAAGATGCATTAGCGCGATTATGCGTAGTCGTTTGTGGCGGTGCAAGTTGCAAACGGTAAATAAGAGAGGAAAAACGGGTACGAAACCCGAAAGGAACCGAAGTTGGTTCCTCCTTTATCTGGAGCCGACGACCGGACTTGAACCGGTGACCTGCCGATTACGAATCGGCTGCTCTACCAACTGAGCTACGTCGGCGCTCCTAGTGGATTGTAGCGTCGGCGCGGGGAACGGTAAAGTTGCGGCGGCTCGCGAAGAGCGACAGCACACAGGTTTCAGACTGGAGGCAGCGTTGGCGGTACGGTGAATCGCGGAGTCACCTCCGGGCCGCCTTTCCACAAACGAGCTCTCACGGGAACGGTCACTCCTGCCGATGAGGAAACTGGTGAGCACAAGCGATCGCACGACGCACCGAGAACGTCCTCCTGCGGCCTTCAGGCGTTTCTTGATGCATGGAGTGGACCGGCGGAGCCCGCAAACGCCATGGGGGCGCCCAGAGGTCCTGGAGCGTGTTGGGGAGAGTGGTTGAGCCGGCATGTCAGGGATCGGTGGAAGGGTTGAAAAAGCGCCATCGGCAGACCCTGGCAAGCACGAAAAAGCCACCCGGCAACAGGGTGGCTTTTTCTTTAGGGAGAATAGTTCCAACGGAGGCAAGGCCATCAGAACTTTCTTGGCGTCATAGTATGGGCGGCCTATTGGGGTGTCAAGGCCAAATCATTTTTGCTGTAAATGGCAGATTTTAGGGCATTTGCTCGAACAGCCACGGCAAGGGTTACCATCTGGAAACTTCACCTTTTATTCGCCGCGGCCCGCATCGCTCTCCGAGTAAACTACGCGGATTGTGCGTTTTACTCGAGAAGCTGCACCAGCCTTGGTTCAATTTGGGACAGGAATCACCGTAGCTGGTCGTCCACAAGCAGTCGCGCGTCTGCCACACTTCAAGCCTGCTCACCGCAAATTGAGCTTGATGAACTCCATGTCCTCCATCGAGGAGGCCGACTTCCCCCGCGCAACGCGATAGAGGGCCCGCCCTCCGCCCAGGAAGATACCCAGCAGAAATGTTGCGCCGCAGGCGATGAGGCAGAACGTCACCACGCTCACCAGCAGGCGTGCAGCCTTGGTGGGTTCAGAGACATAGCCCGCCGGGTTGTTCCAGGTCACCGAGGCTTCGTAGTTGACCTTGTCCAGCAGCTTGTGCGCATCTGCGGCATCGAAGCCGCCGCTGGTGACGGCGACGAGCAGACCGCTGCGCCGGGTAGCCAGAGCCTGCACGTTGCTGTTCTCCAGCGCCTCCGTGAAGGGCTGCTGCGGCTGGTTGCCGGCTTTGAGATAGGCGGCAATCGCGCGCTCGCGCAGCGCGGCAATCTGCGGCGTTGGGTATTCGATGATGGTGAGCGTGCCTTCACCGCTGCGCAGATTGAAGCCGCCGCTGAGCACCTCAGGGCTCTTGCTGAAATCGATGAGCGCAGGCGGCAGCACGCCGCCGCTGCGCGTGTACGCCTCCGGCCCCAGAGCGTAGCGCGTGTGCGTCGGCTCCAGATCGGTGCGCGGCAGGAATCCGGGCAGCGGCGGGGGCACGCCTGCGGCTCCGCCGACCATCGGGAGTTTTTCTGCCAGATCGCGCAGCGACGCAGCAGACATCGCTGTCAGATGATCGAACTTCGCATCCACCAGGGTCGCGCCGTTCCAGAAGAGCACGCGGTCCCCGTTGGCAGCGCCGCCCTTGCCAATGTCCTCTGGCGCCATGCCGGGAATGCGGTAGAAGGTGTACGCAGAGTAAGCGCCCGAGGCATCCGCGAAACGCATCGCTCGTATGGTGACGGTGTTGACGTTGCTCTTGTAGTTGCCGGAGGCGAAATCGCGGAAGCCATCCTCCACCAGCACCTGGGGATTGCTGGAGTCTGCCGTGCCCGGCTCGGTCGTCTTGTCCAGCTTGCCCTGAAGCTCGAAGCCGGCAAAACTTTCCGGCAGCAGAGGAGCGGGTAAGGCCGTGGCGATGACCTTCTGCGGTGCCGTCTGTGCGAAGAGAGGAAGGGCAAGCAGAGCGGTGGCCAACAGCGAAACACGGAGGGGATGTGGCCGGAGCAGCATCGCTACCAGCTTACTCTTTTGATGCCCCTATGTGATCCCGCGAAACCAAGTCGTGCAACGGTTCTCGAGCGCCGTTCGGCCCGAGAAGCATTGCAAACCCGGGGACCTCTACTTGGCGCCGTGCGCCTCGATGTGCTTCTTCGCGGCATGTTCCGCATGATCCGCAGCGTGAACGTGGTGGGCGTGTGCCAGGTGCGCGTGATGGGCAGCTTTCTCGTGTTGGCCCGCTTCGTGATGCTTGGAGGCTTCGCGGTGGTGACGCGCCGCATGCTCATGATGTTCGGCTGCCTGCGTGTGATGATGGGCTGCTTCCTTTGACATGACTGTATTCCCTTCGCGTAGAGAGCTTGGCGTTCCAGACCCGTGACAACCCTCGGATTATTGGCAGCCAGAGCGCCGTCGGGGCCACAGGGGGATGAATTGATGATGAAGAGTGGCTACCGCGAGAGGATCGCTCAGTTGCCCGGAGCGCGGCTGCTGTTCTGCGCCACACGCAGACCGCTCAGCCCGTTCACATACTTCGCCACGCCGCGATAGAGCGACTCGGCGATGCGCTGCCGATATTGCGGATCGCGAAGCTGCATTGCATCCTCCGAATTGGTGAGGAAGGAGATCTCCGCCAGGATCGAAGGCATGTTGGCGCCGATCAGTACGACGAATGGAGCCTTCTTCACGCCGCGATCGCGCAGTCCCGGATTCCCGCGCTCCAGCCCCGTGTAGAGCGAGGTGTCCACATCAGCGGCAAATTCGCGCGACTCGTCGATCTTGTCTTTCAGCGTGATCTTCTTCACCAGGCCGGAGAGCTCATGGATCGACTCATCGGAGACGGCATTCTCGCGTGCGGCCACCTCGAGCGCATCCGGCGACGTGGTGAAGTTCAGGTAATAGGTCTCCACGCCGCGCGCTGTCGGATCGGAGCTGGAATTGGCATGGACGCTGATGAACAGGTCTGCCTGCGCCTTGTTCGCGATCGCGGTGCGCTCTTCGAGCGGAATAAAAGTGTCGTCATCGCGCGTGTAGATCACATCCGCGCCCATGCGTTGGTGTAGCAGCTTGCCCAGCCGCAGCGCCACATCGAGCACGACATCCTTCTCCTGCAGGCCGTCCGGCCCCAGCGTGCCGGAGTCGTGTCCGCCGTGCCCGGCGTCGACCACGATGCGCCCGATTTTCAGCCCCAGTGCACGTGTCAGCGAGCGCTGACCATCGAGCGTGGAAGC
>DASXGY010000300.1:0-7758 GCA_036488835.1 Acidobacteriaceae bacterium | reverse complement strand
TCGGCGGACGCGCCTTCGATGCCCACGCTGCCCTGCAATCACTGGTGCGCGCTGCCGACATCCCCACGAAAGAAGACCTCAGCCACGACGGCTGCCCGGTCGAATGCGTCGGCCAGCGTCCCGGCCTCGATCAGTGGCTCAAGCTCCACTACATTCCCGCCGGCGCGCCCGCGTGGGGCCCAGCCGCCGACACACTCGAAGATGTCACCGCAGAGTTCTCCATCTCCGCCCTCGCCGCCCACCTCGGCGAGACCGCCGTCCAACACCGCTTCTCAGAGCGCGCACAATATTGGAAGAACATCTGGAACCCGACAGCTGCGCCCGAAGGCGGCTACTTCATGAACCGCAACCCCGATGGCACCTGGCCCAAAGTGCAGGATGACAACGACAAGGCACCGCGCAACTTCACTCCCTCCACCGCGGACGGCTTCGTCGAAGGCAGCGCCGCGCAATATGTGTGGATGGTGCCCTTCAATGTCGCCGGACTCTTCGACCAGATGGGTGGCCGCGACAATGCCTCCGCGCGGCTCGACCGCTTCTTCTACGACAAAAAAGGCGCGCCGGCTGTTACAAGAGCCGGTCCGCTGCACGCCGAGCTCGACAACGAGCCCTCCATCGAAACTCCGTGGCTCTACGACTTCGCCGCGCAGCCCTGGAAGACGCAGCAGCTCGTCCGCCAGGTGCTCAACACTATCTGGAAGAACGCGCCGGACGGCATCCCCGGCAACGACGACCTGGGCGAGATGTCCTCCTGGGCCGTCTTCGCCATGATGGGCTTCTACCCGGAGATCCCCGGCCGCGCCGAGCTCGTCCTCGGCAGTCCCGTCTTCACCGCCGTCACCGTACACCGCGCCAACGGCGACGTGCACGTCATCGCCCCGGCCGCCGCGACCGATGCTCCTTACGTGCAGTCACTCAAGGTCAACGGCAAATTAAGCTCCAGGACCTGGCTGCCCGAGAGCTTCGCGCTCAAAGGCGGCACGCTCGAGTTCGATCTGAGTGGCACACCCAACAAATCCTGGGGCACGCAGACAGACGATCAGCCACCATCGTTTGGAGCCAGATAGAGCGCGAGACCGCTGCTTACTTCCAGACTTGTCATCCTGAACGTAACCGAAGGCGGAGTGAAGGATCTGTTGTTTCTTCCGTTCCATATCGCGCAAAGCGCGCTCGACCCAAATGCCCGTCACTCCTCGCGCAGCAGCATCAGCGGACTGGCCTTGAGCGCCCTCTGCGCCGGAATCCACGCCGCCAGCAGACCCAGCAGCAGCATGATCAGCAGCACGCCCCCCAGCACGAGCGGATCGCTCGGCGATGCATGGTACACAATGAACGCAAGCAGCTTTGTCGCCGCCAGCCCCAGTACCAGGCCCGCCACAAAGCCGAACGCCAGCAGTCGCAATGTTCGCCCCAGCGCCGCGCCCAACACCTCCCGGCGCTGCGCGCCCAGCGCAATGCGGATGCCCAGCTCACGCAGACGCCTGCTCACCGAATACGCCGCCATCCCGAAGATTCCCGTCACCGCCAACATCGCGCCGAGTACACCCAGCACGCCCAGCGACACCGTCGCGACTCGCGAAGGGAACAGCGCGCTGTCCATTGTTTTCGTCCACGTGTTGATGGTGAACGGCAACCCTGCATCCAGCTTGTGCAGCGTATCCTCGAGCGCGGCCACGACCTGCTCAGGATCGCGCTCTGATCGCACCACCAGCGTGCTTGAGCTCGTCGGCGCCTGCAGGGTGGGCAGGAACATCGCCGGCTGCGGGTCTTCTGTCAGAGTCATGTATCGCCCGGTCTCCACAACGCCCACCACCTGGATGCGGGTTCCGTCCTGAAGCATGAAGTATCGGCCCACTGCATTGCTCACGGAGCCGAAAACCCTGTGCGCAAACTCTTCATTCACCACCGCCACATGGGGCGCCTTACCGTTGTCCTGCCATGTCACTACTCTTCCTGTCAGCAGCGTTGTGCCCGCCGCACGGAAATAGCCGGGAGAGATGCGGTACTGGAATGTATTAGTCGCCTTATTCGACTCCTTCCTGTCGCTCACTCCGTCCTTGAAGACATTATTCGTGCTCCATCCCATGCCCAGCGGTTGCCGGTCGACCAGCCCCACCGCGCTCACGCCTGCAACTGCCGCCAGCGCATCGATGGTGCGCCTTTGCATGATCGCGACTTGGTCGCCGCCATAACCCGCCATATCCAGATCGGTACTCACCAGCACTGCGCCATGTGGCGTAAAGCCAAAATTGCTGTGCAGCGATCGCGCCAGCCCCCGCACCGCCACCAACGAAGACGTCACCAGCACGGTGCAGATCGCGATCTGCACCGCCAGCAGCAAATCGCGCGCCGTGAACCGCCGCCCGGCCACGCCCGTCGAACCCGCTTTCACAACCTCATAGGGATTCGCGCGCAGCACCTGCCGCACCGGCACCGCGCCGAACAGTACTCCGCTTACCAGCGCCAAAACCAATGCCACAACATACACACGTGCGTCCGGATTCACGGGCACGCGTATCGGAAAAGAAGCCACCGGCTGCCACACACTCAGCCAGCGCAGTAGAATCACGCTGCCGAACACACCCGCGACGCCGCCCATCAGCGACACCATCACCGCTTCCGTGAAGAGTTGCCGCAGGATCCGTTTGCGGCTCGACCCCAGCGCCAGCCGCAGCGCAATCTCTTTCGATCGGTCTGCCGCACGCGCGGCGAACAGACTGCCAAGATTGGCGCACGCCGCCAGCAGGATCAACGCCGCCAGCGCCATCAGCCCGGCAAGAAAGCCTCGTACCGGCCCACCCAGCATGTCTCCAAAAAGTCCCGGTCGTGCCAGCTTGAAACTGAGCCCGTCGTCGTCCTTGGGATACGTCTTTTTCAGATATGCGGCAACTGAATTCAGATCCGCTGTCGCCTGGGCCGGCGTCACGCCGGTCTTCAAATGCCCCAACAACTCCGTGCTCTGGCTGCTGCGCGTCTTCAAGCCGTTCCACCCATCCACCTGCTCCTGGTCGATGAGGGGCACCCAGAAATCCGGCGCGTAGAACAACTCCGTGCCGCGAAACTCCTGCGGCGCCACGCCAAGAATCGTGTACGGATGCTTGTTCAACTGCACCGTGCGTCCCACCACACTGCGGTCTGCCGCGAAATGGCTCTGCCAGTACGCATAACTCAGCACAATATTCGGACTGCTGTTCTCACCATGCTCATCCGATTCGTGAAAGAAGCGCCCGAGATACGGCTGAATCCCCAGCGCATCGAAATAATTCCCGCTGGTTTCGTAGAGCCACGTAGGAACAGCCCTGCCTCCCGTCTCCAGTCCCGCGCGCGTCATCTGGCACGCAAACAGATCGTCGAAGCTGCGGTTGCGTTCGCGCAGATCGCGGTAGTCGGGATAGGACTGCGTCGGCACGCCATTCCCCTGCTCAATCATGGCGATGCTCTTCGCGCGCGGAACATTCAGCGGGCGCAGCACCAGCCCATTCAGCATGCTGAACACCACCGCATTCGCTCCGATTGCCAGCGCCAGCGTCAGCACCGCAACCACCGTAAAGCCCGGCGACTTCACCAGCAGGCGAAGCCCGAAGCGCACATCCTGCAGCAGCCGCTCGAGAAAGTGATTCCCCGCCGCCTCGTACGAATCCTGCCGGTATCGTTCGTACCCGCCAAACTCCACACGCGCTCGCCGCTCCGCCTCCGCGCGAACCAGACCTGCGCGCTCCAGGTCATCGGCACGATGCTCGATGTGCGCGCGAAGCTCCTCCTCCATCTCGGCACTTTTTGCCGAACGAAAAAGCTTCCCCCCAAGCAAGCGCAGAGAATCGAAAAACGTCATATCTCCTCCAGTGGTGCAGTCAACCGAATGCCCATGACGCGTTATTCCTCGCGCAGCAGTATCAAAGGATTCACTGACAACGCACGTTGCGCGGGAATCCACACCGCCAGCAAGCCCAGCAACAGCATGGCGAGAACCACGCCACCCAACACCAGCGGATCGCGCGGCGTCGCCTGATACACGATGAATGCCAGCACCCGACTCGCCAGAATGCCGAGAAACAGCCCTGCCGCCGAACCGAAAGCGAGCAATTGAAACGCCCGCCCCAGCGCTGCCTCCAACACCTGCTTGCGCTGCGCTCCAAGCGCGATGCGTATCCCCAACTCGCGCATCCGCTTGCTCACCGAATAGGCCGCCATGCCAAAGATCCCGGTGATCGAGAGCATCGCACCCATCACTCCCATCACGCCCAGCGCCCACGTCGCCATACGCGAAGCAAACAGAGCTCCGTCCAGTTCCTGGTTCCACGTCTGCGTCCGGAACGGCAGTCCTCGATCCAGGCTCTGCACTTTGCTCTTGATGGCTGCAGCCAGTTGCTGCGGATCGCGATTCGAACGCACCACCAGCACCGTCTGCGGCGATGGCGATTGCAGCATCGGCAGGAACATCGCCGGCTGCGGATCTTCGGTGAGGCTTCCGTATTTCCCATCTTCGACAATGCCCACCACTTGCACGCGCGATCCATCCTCCGCCTTGTAATACCCGCCCAACGCCCTGGGTACCGAGCCGAAGATCTGATTGGCAAACTGCCGATTCACTACCGCTACGCGCGGTGACTTCTTGTCGTCCTGCCAGTTGAAAGCCCTGCCGGCCAGCAATGCCGTGCCGGCGGCTTTGAAGTATTCGGGAGATATCCGGTACATCGCTGGTTGGGCAGCGGCGTTCTTCGGCCGCAAATCCGTCGTCGTGTTGGTAAACACAGTCGAGGTGTTCATGCCGTAATGGAGCGGCGGCCGATCTACCGACCCCACGGACTGCACGCCGGGAATCGTCTCCACTGCGTCGATCATCCGCTTCTGCATTGGCGGCACAGCATCGCCGCTGTAACCCGCCATGCTCAGAACCGTATCCATTAGCATTGCGTTTCGCGGCTCAAAACCGAAATTGCTGCGCAGCGAGCGCATCAGTCCACGCACCGCCACCATCGAAGATGTAACCAGCACCGCACAGATCGCAATCTGCACTACAAGCAACACATCCCGGACAGACATCCGTCGCCCGACTCTCGCGCATGATCCCGACTTGACGATCTGATACGGATCGGTGCGCAGCACCTGCCGCACCGGCACCGCGCCAAACAGAAACCCACTCGCTAAGGCCAACAGCAGCGCGACCAGATACACCTTCGCGTCCGGATGCACAGGCACCTGCAGAGCATTCGTCGAAATCGGCCGCCATGCGCTCAGCCAGCGCAGCAGCGCGACGCTCCCCGAGAGTCCGATCGCGCCTCCGATCAGTGAAATCAGAATCGCTTCGGTAAACACTCCGCGCAGAATGCGTCTGCGGCTCGCTCCCAGCGCCAGCCGCAACGCAATCTCCCGCTCGCGGTCAGCGGCGCGTGCGGCAAAAAGACTCCCCAGGTTGGCGCACGCAGCCAGCAGAATCAATCCCGCCAGCAGCATCAATCCCGCGAGGAACGCCTTGAGCGGACCGCCAAACCAGTCGCCCGCAAGCGCCGGACTCGTCAGCGAAAAGGTCATGTGTGCGTCATCTTTGGGATAGGTCTTCTCCAGATACGAGCCGACCGCGTTCATATCGGCAATCGCTTGCGCCGGAGTGACTCCCGCCTTCAAATGCCCCATCGTCATCAACAGTCCGCGGTTCCCGCGCGCGTTGAGCGCATTCGCGCCCTCCACCTGCTCCTGGTTCACGATCGGCACCCAGAAATCCGGAAAGAGAAAGGACAACGTCCCGCGAAAATCCGGCGAAGCGACGCCGAGGATCGTAAACGGATGCTTGTTCAGTTGAACCACGCGGCCCACCACACCGCGATCGCCCTGAAAGTGGTTCTGCCAATACGCATAGGGCAGCACGATGTAGGGAGCACTGTTCGGGCCATGCTCATCCGCCGCGTGAAAGAAACGGCCAAGATACGGATGAACGCGCAACGCGTCGAAGTAGTTCCCGGTCACCTCGTAGACCCACGCCGGTGACGGGTTGTTGCCGGTATCGAGGCCTACCGAAGCCAGACCATACGCCGTCAGACCATCGAAGCTGCGGTTGCGATCGCGCAGATCGAGATAGTCGGGATACGATTCCACGATGGCTTTGTCGTTCCCGCGCTGGATCGCGTAAAGGCTCGGCGCCTCAGGAACATGCAACGGGCGCAGGATCAGCGCATTCAATACAGCAAACACCACGGAGTTGGCGCCAATCGCCAATGCCAGCGTTAAAACCGCGGCAATGGTGAATCCCGGCGACTTGCGCAACACGCGAAGAGAGAAGCGCACATCCTGCAGCATCGTTTCGAAAAGCTGCCCGCCCGCCGCTTCATAGGACTCCTGCCGGTATCGCTCATAGCCGCCAAACTCTACCCGCGCCCGCCGCTCGGCCGTAGCACGTGCAAGACCCGATCGCTCCAGATCATCCGCACGATGCTGAATATGCGAGCGGAGCTCCTCCTCCATCTCGGTATTCCGATGGGAGCGCTCGAAGAGAGTGGCGATGCGGAAGCGAAGCGCTTCGAGGACTTTCATACTTCCTCCGGTTGTGGCGCGAGCGCACAGCCGATGGCGGTCGCGAGGCGATTCCAGTTGTCCGTCTCCTCGCGCAGACGCTTGCGGCCCGCCGCGGTGAGTTCGTAGAACTTGGCCCTGCGATTGTTCTCCGAAGTACCCCATTGCGCCTTCAGCAGTCCCTGACGCACCAGCCGAAACAACCCCGGATAGAGTGCGCCCTGCTCGATCAGCAGCGCGTTATCGGAGATCTGCCCGATGCGCAGCAGAATGCCGTACCCATGCAGCGGCCCCAGCGAAACTGCCCTCAGAATCAGCAGATCCAATGTGCCGGGAAGCAGTTGTGCCTGGTCGCCCAAAAGACCCCTCCTAATTTGCTTAGGAGTCTAGGGCGAGCTCTCCTAAGCTGTCAAGGGGAGATACGCAGGGGAGTTCGCAAAGTTCCCAAAAGCCTCGGGCCTCTGCCTGTCCGCTCAAGAAAGCCACGCCTCGCGAAATTGGCTGTACACAGCAGTGGCGCAAACACTCTAAAGTGTTTCGTGCTCTAAACACGCTGTGCCGAGGGAATACCATGGGCGATCTCGCCAAATGGAAAATACATGGGCCGGTAGCCACTCTCCGGACAGAAAACGCCGAATGGGATGCCGATCGCCAGGACTGGAAGCCCGCGCGCTATTTCATCCTGACCTCGTTCCGCCGCGACGGCGCCATCGACTCCAGCGAAACCCACAACCCCGGCGGCTCCATCGCTCACTCGCGCTGGCTCTACGACAACGCAGGCCGGCTGACAGAATGCGATTCCTGGATGAATGATGAACCGGCGCAGAAAGTACTCTACTTCTACGACGAAGCAGGCCGTCCCACCCGGACGGCGCAGTTACGCGCGGACGGCACCCAGACCGACTTCGAAACCAGCACCTACGACGCCGATGGCAAAGAAACCAAAACCCGCGTCCTGCCAATCACCGCCAAAGATCCAGCCGGAAACGGAGCCACCTCCATCGGCTACAGCATCGAAGGCGCGGACTATGGCGGTGCAGACCAGCCGGCGCGAGTGATCCTCGAGGATGCAGATCACAACCCGCTGCACGAAGTGCGCTTCACCCGGGATGCTTCCGGCAGGCCGTTGACGGTCGAGATAACCATGGGTGAATCTCAGTTCAATGATTTTGCCGATCGCGTTTCAGCCGACCATCGCGAAGTCGCAGCCGCCGTGCTCAAACAGATTCTTGGCGATGCCTTCTCACGAAC
>DASXGY010000279.1:0-2346 GCA_036488835.1 Acidobacteriaceae bacterium | reverse complement strand
CACGTGCTGCGAGAAATGCTGGAGGTGCTGCTCCATGGCCACGCTTGAACTCTACGGAAGCTCGCAGTGCCCCTATACACGGGAGCTGCGCGAGTGGCTGGAGTGGACGCGGCGCGATTTTCAGGAGTACGACGTGGAGATCGATTCCGAGGCGCTTGCCCGCGTGCATGCCCTCGATAGGAGCGTCCGTACAGTTCCTGTCTTGGTCGAAGACGGCAAGGTAATCCAGGTTGGCTGGCAAGGCCGCGGCTGCATCCTGAGGTCCGAGTAGCGATGGCGAATGCCTGCTCCATTCGCGTGCGCGGCGTCGTCCAGGGCGTTGGATTTCGTCCGTTCGTCTACCGTCTGGCGCGCGCCAATACGCTGACCGGCTGGGTGCTCAATGGCGACCAGGGCGTAGAGATTCACCTGGAAGGTGCCGACCAGAACATGGAGTCCTTTGTTCGACAGATGCAAAGCAAGCCGCCCGCCGCTGCAAGCATATCGGATGTCGAAGTAGGGCCGGCGCCTTGCGAAGGGCTGACGGGATTCACCATTCGTGAGAGTCATCACACGGAGCGGCCGACCGTTCGCGTCTCGCCCGACCTTCCCATCTGCGAAGACTGTCTCAAAGAGTGCTTTGACTCCGAGAATCCCCGCTATCGCTATCCCTACATCAACTGCACCAACTGTGGGCCGCGGTACAGTGTTGTGATCTCACTGCCCTATGACCGGGCAAACACCACTATGCGGCCATGGCTGCTGGATGCATACTGCAATGCCGAGTACCACGATCCCGCAAACCGCCGCTTCCACGCACAGCCTGTGGCCTGCCCCGTCTGTGGGCCGGACATTTTTTTTAGACAGGACGGAGTTCGCATCGCGGAGGGCGCAGCCGCGATTCAACGTGCAGCGAACCTTCTACGCGATGGCAAGATCGTCGCTGTCAAGGGCCTAGGCGGATATCATCTCGCCTGCGACGCGAGAAATTCAGCATCCAACGCGGCGCTGCGCGAAAGAAAATACCGTAAAGAGAAGCCATTCGCCGTCATGGCGAAGGACATTGCAGTCGCGCATCAACTGGTCGCCCTCACACCAGACGCGGTGACACTGCTCACTTCTCTTGCCCGTCCGATTGTGCTTGCACCAGCGCGAGCAGAGCTCGAAGGCGTAGCTCCGGGCAATCGTGATTTCGGAGTCATGCTGCCCTATACGCCGCTCCAGCATTTGCTTTTCGCCGGCGGCGCCCCAGACGCATTGGTGATGACTAGCGCCAATCGTTCCAGCGAGCCCATTGCCTATGAAGACGCGGACGCACTGGCACGGCTCTCTGAAATCGCCGATGCGTTTCTGATCGGCGAGCGACCGATAGCACGCCGCGTCGACGACTCCATCGCGCGGGCGGGTGTATTCGGTCCCATGGTCCTGCGTCGTTCCCGTGGCTATGCCCCCAGCGCTGTGGCGCAGCTACCGATCAAACGTCCGGTGTTGGCCCTGGGTGCAGATCTGAAGAACACCATCACACTCGTCGTGGATGGACAAGCGTTTGTCAGTCAGCACATCGGCGACCTTTCGCACTACCAAGCATTCCAGGCCTTCGCGGAAACCATTAAGGACCTGATCTCGATGTATGACATCGAGACCGACGATCTCCTCCTGGTGCACGATTCGCATCCGCAATACCTCTCCACTGCTCATGCCTACGCGCTCCCGATTCTGGAGCGGCATTCGATTCAGCATCATCGAGCGCATCTGGCGTCGGTTCTGGCCGAACTCGGAGACTGGAAGAGGAAAGTTGTTGGTGTCAGCTTTGACGGCACCGGCTTTGGCGATGATGGCAACATTTGGGGTGGTGAGTTCTTCCTGGGCAACCTGGAAGATGGCTTCGATCCCGTCGCGCATCTTCGTCCCGCTGCTCTCCCTGGAGGAGACAGTGCTGCGCAATATCCGGTGCAGGCGGCATCCGGCTTTCTCTCACAGCTCGAGAGCCTGCCAGACTTGTCGCAGGCGCCATTCCACTTTGACTCGCGATATCAGAACGCGCTGCAATTGATCCGCCGCGGAGTGCGGACCTTTTCGACGACCTCAGCAGGAAGGCTCTTCGATGCGGCCGCCGCTCTGCTCGGCTTTGTGCGGGAGAGCACGTTTGAAGGACAGGCGCCGATTTGGCTGGAGCAATTGGCGCGCGGCGCCTCCAACCTGGATAGCTATCCGTTTCCCCCGGACGGCCAGGAGCTCGACTTCCGACCACTCCTCGAAGCCGTCGTTTGGGACAGGCTCCGTAATCGCCCGCCTGCAGAGATCGCGCGCGCGTTCCAGCGCGGCATCGCCGCCGGCGTGGCGGGTATGGTCGCTCAACTCTGCGAG
>DASXGY010000270.1:0-8982 GCA_036488835.1 Acidobacteriaceae bacterium | reverse complement strand
GATGCCCGCACCGGAGCCAAGCGACTGGTAGTTGATCTGAACGCCACCGTGACTGGCGCTGTATTCACTGAACCACTTGGAATAGATCGGATACGGAAATGTCGCGCCTGCGCCGTTCAACTTCTGTGCACTGGCAACGCTAGCCGATGCGCACACAACAAGCGCGGCTGCCGCCGCTAAAATTCGTTTCACTGGACTTGCCCCCTCGGAATGACCGCAGCCGCGATTCTTTCGGGGTTCCGTGAACGCTGGTTTACGGGCCGGTGAAAAACCGGAGAATGGCATGGCTCTGGAGCGCCTTCATCTATTACCGGGTATCGGCCAGGTCTGCAAAGTGTGCCACTTCCTGACGGAAATGCCAGATTCACATGGGCTTCGGTATGGACCCGGAGTGAAGACGCTCTACCCGGCGACGGTATCCGGCAACACGTCCTTGGGCTTGCCCGGATTCTCGGGGGGAACGGCTACCGGAAGCGTAAAGACAAAGGTAGAGCCCTGGCCCAGCTCACTGTCGACGCGAATATCTCCGCCATGGGCATTCACAATGTGGCGGGCGATCGACAGTCCCAGCCCGGTGCCGCCTGACTCGCGCGAGCGGGCCTTGTCGACGCGGTAGAAGCGCTCGAAGATGCGGCGCCGATGCTCAAAGGGGATGCCAGCGCCGAAATCCTGGACATAGAACTCGACCTGCTCTTCGCAACGCCGCGCGCCCAGCCGGATCTTGCTTCCGCTCCGGCCATATTTGGTTGCGTTTTCCACCAGATTGCCAAAGACCTGCTGCAGCGCATCCGGATCGGCGAGAACGGTATCGGCAGCCGCGTCACCGATCTCCATCGTCATGCCGGCATCCTGCACCACTGGCATCAGGGAATTCGCAGCATCTTTCACCAGCACGCCGGCAGGCAAGGATCGCAGCGCAGGCTTGAAGTCCGCTGATTCTACTTGTGCCAATGCCAGCAGGTCCTCCGTCAACCGGGTCATGCGCGTGGCGTTCTTTAGGATGATGCCGAGAAATTCGTGCGCCACCGGCTCAAGCGACTGCATATCCAGCATGGCTTCCACATAACCCGAGATGGAAGTCAGCGGCGTCCGCAGCTCATGCGACACATTGGCAACGAAGTCACGGCGTGTGGTCTCGGCGCGCTCGATCTCGGTGATGTCGGAAAGCACGCACACTGCTCCGCCACCGGGCATGGCGGCGGCATGAACTTCAAAGACGCGTCCCGGCGCCACCGCCGTCGCTCGCGCGCGCGCCGCAGAGCGTTCCCGCAGTGCAGTGGCCACACATACCAGCACATCCGGATCGCGAATGGTCTGCACCAGCGCACGGCCCTCGCGAATGGGTTGCTGCGTCAGCCGCCCAATGGAAGCATTCGACCAGCTCACCAGACCGGTCGCGGTCACCGCGATGACCCCCTCTTGCATGCTGTCGAGCAGTGCCGTCAGTTCGCGGCGGCTGCTCTCCAGCGAATCAAAGGTCGACTCCAGACGGCTTGCCGTCAGGTCCAGAGCACGCGCCACGGCAGAAAGCTCGTCCAGGTTCCCCTCTTCGATGCGCGCCCCGAGATCGCCCGCTGCGATGCGCTGGGCAAAGGCGACGATGCGCCCCATGCGCTGCGCTACCCGGTGGGCCATCACCGCGGCCAGCAGGGTGGCGAGCAGCAAAGACACCAGCGAAGCCAGCAGAATGTCCCGGCGCAGCAGTTGAAGCTTGCCCACGATCTCCGTCAGCGGATAGCCCATGCGCACGATCAGGCCGCCCTGCCGCGCCGCGATGAAGAGCGTTCCGTCGCGCGTCTCGCGGGCGACGCCGTCATGGTCCTTCAGCACGGCAATGCCGGGCAGCGCCACCAGCGAGTACCGCACTCGAGCGGCGCTCGAGGTCGCGAGCAGCGATCCGTCGCTGCGAAAGATATCGATTTGTGCGTGCGAGACAGCCGACATTGTTGCCAGTAGCTGCTGCGCGGTGGGTGGCGGCGTGACGCTGAGCTGCGCGGCCAGGAACCGCGCCTCACCTGTCAGCGACTGCTCCACCTGCTCATGCAGCGCCCGATCCACAATTCTGCGAATGGAAAAATCCAGCACTGCCGTGCAGATGGTGAGCACCAGCACGAAGGAAAGCAGCAGCTTGGAGAAGACCCTTCCGGTCACAATCTGGCTCCAGTGGAGAACAGCGGCCGGTTGGCGATCGCGTTAACCAGCCTTGGGCACCTCGAAGCGGTAGCCCGCGCCGCGTACCGTCTTCAGATAGCGCGGGTTCTCCGGGTCGCTCTCGATCTTCTCACGGATGCGCCGCACGTAGACATCGACTGAGCGTGGGGTCACGAACCGTGCATCGCCCCACACCGCGTCGAGCAGGTGATCGCGGCTGAAGACCCGTCCCGGATGCCGCGCCAGGTAATCCAGCAGGCGGAACTCCGTAGCCGTCGTGGTCGTCAGCTCACCGCGGACCTTCAACTGCATCGCGCTGGCGTCGATGACGACCTCCTCGAAGCTGATGACCGAGGGTGCGGTAGGGCGCTCAAAACGCCGCAGCACTGCCTTCACGCGCGCGATCAGCTCGCGCATGGCAAAGGGCTTGGTGATGTAGTCATCGGCGCCCAGTTCCAGGCCAAGCACACGATCGTTCTCTCCGGCCCGGGCCGTAACGAAGATGATCGGTACGCTGCTGAGCCCCGGGTGAGCCCGCAACTTTCGGCAGACCTCCAGGCCGTCTCCACCGGGAACCATGATGTCCAGCATGAAGAGCGCGGGGGCCTGGCGCTCGGCGTCAGGAAGCAAATTTGTCGGCGTGGAAAAGGTGCGTACCGAGTAGCCCGCGCTTTCCAATTGATGCTGCACCAGGCGCGAGATATCGGGATCGTCTTCGAGAACGAAAATGGTCTGGCTCAAGAACCGTCCTTGCAATGACATACCCGGCTTCGGGAAGAGCGGTCGCCGGGCGGAGTGTACCCCGGTCAGAGTACATGGATCGCGGTTCCCCGAATAAGAACGGACGGTGAATGCAGGAACAAAGAACAATGAATCCCAGGGCCGGACGGAATCAGGTGTGGCACGGAAGTGTCAGATGAAGAACAAATGGCGAATGCTATACTCCGCAAACTAGAGCCAAAGCACTGGACGTTGTGAGGTAACAAGCCACTCTGAACGCAGCTCTTCGATCGATGGACGCTGACGGAACGGCTCTCACCCCATGACGGCATCTCTGCCTTGGCTATCGACGACGGGTTCGTACGTCTCGAACCAACGAGAACGATGAGGTCCCATGTGTCGCGCGTCCCGGCCATTCTGTGTATCGACGACGAAGTGCTCGGCCTCGAGATCCGCAAGGTGGTTCTAGAGCGAGAGGGATACGTCGTCCATACCGCTGCGGACGGGCCAACGGGAATCCACATCTTCCGCCAGCAGCCCATCGATGCAGTGGTGCTGGATTTTGCGATGCCGGGCATGAATGGCGGCGCCGTCGCCGTAGCTCTTCGAGAAATCCGCCCCAATATCCCTATCTTGCTGCTGTCGGCATACCTGACCCTTCCTGACGAAGTGCAGAGCATGGTCACCCTGGTGGCGAACAAGGGTGATGGCGCGGTGGCCCTGCTGCAGAACGTCAAAAAAATCCTGGAGAGCGGCGGAGACCAGCGCGGAGACCAGCGATGACCGATTCCCCCGTCGGACTCCATGAATTTAATCGCGTTGTTCGTATCACATTGCTGGTGCCCGTCACTGTCCTGGCGCTGCTCGCCGGGCTGCTGGTCTGGCAGGTCGAGCAGGCTTTGGATCTGCGTCAGCATTCCATCGTCGATTCTCGCGTGATCGACCAGGTGCTCACCTTGCAGCAGCACGTCACCGATCAGGAGACTGGCTTGCGGGCCTATCAAATGACCGGCCTGCCTTCCGTTCTCGCCCCCTACAACAGCTCGCAGCCGGTGATCGACGCCGCCCTTGCGGCACTGGCGAAGACGCCGGCGGCCAGCGTCATCTCTCCGGATCAGATCCGCAAGCTCGACCAGGACATCCGCGCCTGGCAGACCTGGGCGAGCGGTGTACTCGCCCAACCGGCGCCAGCCCCCGAGGCCGTAGCTGCCGCCTTGACCCAGCAGGGTAAAGGCATCATGGACGGAGTGCGTCAGGACTTTCAGGACACGCTTGGAAGTGCGAGGCGGGAACGGGACGCCTATGACGCAAAGCTCAACCAACGGGTGAGCAGATTTCTGCAATTCGTTCTTGTGCTGGCACTTGCTGCCGGTATCACGATTGGCATTTTCGCCAGCAGCCGGCTACAGCGGGTCTCCAGCGCCTACGAACTGGCACTGCAGGAGCTGCAGGAGCGAAACGCGCGCGTGACCGCAAGCCAGCAACTGCTCGCCACTACTCTGGAATCGATTGGCGACGCTGTCATCTCGCTCGGCCCGCAGGGACAGGTCCGCTTTATGAACGCTGTCGCCCAGAAACTCACCGGCTTGCCGCTGAGCGCCGGCACTGGGAAGCCCATAGGTGAGGTGCTGCGCATGGTGCATCCGCAGACCCACCAGCCGATCGGCGACGTGCTGGAGGACCTGGACCGCACCAGTGCGATGGGTTTGCGCCACGAAGGGACTCTGATCGCACGCGATGGCTCGGAATATGCGGTGGACGCCAAGCTCTCAACGGTTGTCGATGCGGATGGACGCCCGGACGGCTCGGTGGTCGTCTTTCGCGACGTCACAGAGCTACGCAAAGCGGAGGTCACCCTTATCGCGAATGAAAAGCTGGCGGTCACCGGCCGCTTGGCGGCAAGCATCGCGCACGAGATCCACAACCCGCTGGACTCGGTGGCGAACCTGCACTTCCTCATCTCCCAGGAAAACGATCCGCATCGCCGCGAGGAGTACCTGAAGCTCGCTCAGCAGGAGCTGGGCCGCACCCTGCAGATCAGCCGCGCCATGCTCAGCCTCTACCGCGAATCTCCGATGCCGGTGCAGGTGAATCTCGAGGAGTTGATCGGCAGCGTGCTGCTGCTGCTGGATCGCAAGATGCGCGACCAGGGCATCCAGGTCGAGCAGACCTTCACCCATCCCGTGCACGTCTATGGCTTCCCCGGGGAGCTTCGCCAGGTATTCACAAACCTGATCGCCAACGCCGGCGAGGCGGCCGGTCCTCACGGACATGTGCGTATCCAGGTGCGTCCGGCAAGCCCGCTGGATGGCCGCGCCGGCACCATCGTGGAGATTGCCGACAGTGGCCGCGGCATTGCACCCCACGTGGAAAAGAAACTCTTCCAGCCGTTTATGACCACCAAGGGCGAGCGGGGCACGGGACTGGGCCTGTGGGTCAGCCTGGGCATCGTGCAGAAGCATGGCGGCACGGTGCGCATCTCCAACAGCACCGAGGGAGACCTGCGGGGGGCTGTGGTCCGTGTCTATCTGCCGGAAAGATCGGCGCAGGCGAAAGCCGAGGAAGAGGACCACGACGCGCCACTGCTGGCGCCGCCCTTCGAGACCGCTGAGGAGTGGACTTTTACAGCGATGCCACCGGCAAGGACATAAGGTCCTCCACCAGACCCACTTCCTTTTGCACGAAGGGCTCCGCGTAGCGCACACCCGCTAACTGGCCATAGTGCCTCGCCTCCGCAAAGGTACGCTCGCGAATCTCCTCCTCCGGCACAAACAGCGTACTTCCCTGCTCGGCATTCGCGTACTGGGAGCGGTACGCCATCAGGGACTGGTAACGCTGCTCCACGAACGGCGTGATGTCGACCACGAAAGTCGGGCGAACGTCCGCATACAAACTCGCGTAAAGCACCTTGTAGGGGCGATAGGACGGGGCACCGGTGTCCACGCGCGCAAGACCGCTCAGGAAGCAGGCCTCGTAACCCAGCGTGGCCGTGGTGTAGTGGTCCGGATGCCTGCCCTGCCAGTATGGCAGGATCACCACGCGCGGCCGCAGCTCGCGCAGCACGCGAACGATCTTCAGGCGATTCTCGAAGGTGTTCTCCACCCGGCCGTCCGGCAGATCGAGCGCCTGCCGCCAGCGAACTCCCAGGATGCGCGCTGCAGCATCGGCTTCCGCGGCACGCTCCGCGGCGGAGCCGCGGGTCCCCGCCTCGCCCTGCGTCAGGTCCAGGATGCCGGTCTCGAGGCCGAGCGAGCGCATCTTGAGCAGCGTGCCGCCGCAGGTCTGCTCCACATCGTCGCGATGCGCGGCAATGGCCAGAATGTCTACGACGCTATTTGCGGTGGAAGCCGTCGTCATCGTGCCTGCCCCAACCAGCCGCGCTCAGTAGGTGGTGTTGTTGCCATCCGATGAGCCGTCCATGTAGGCCACGTCGGAAACTGTGCCTGTAACGGTGACGTTTGTGTTATCCAGCTCGGCGAAATCCGTAGTGCTGTAGATGTGCACCTGGCCGCCTTCACCGACATAGATCTTATGCAGGCCTTCGACGTCCGCGATGCCGGTCAGATCGCCGATATAGCGGTCCACCGTCACCGCGTTGGTGGACATGTTGAACATCGTCAGGCAGCCGAACTGCACGTTCTGCCCGGCATTGTTCTTGGCGAAGCGTTCCCCGTTCTGGCATCGCTGCGACCCGATCCACAGCGTGTTGTCATCGGCCAGGCTCATCTTGTTGTGTGTGCCGTCGCTGATGGCGTATTGGCCGCTCACCGTACTTGCGCCCAGGTTCACCACGCTCAGATTGCCGGCAAGCAATCCATCCGGTTGTAACTGCTGGCCTGCGACGTACAACGTGGTGCCATCCTGGAGAGCGTTGGTCGCGCCGCCCGGCACCGGGAGCACCGCGCCGGCCGTTAGGTTCAACCCCGCAGGACCTCCGGAGTTCGTATTCAGCACCGAGCTCGAGATCGGAATGGTCACCATGCCGGCCTTTGTGCCGCCACACTCCGGCCCGCAGTTCAGAACATAGATGCTTTGCCCATCCGAAGAGAAGATGCCCTTGGTCGGCCGGTCGAATACGCCATTCGGATCCGCCACAGCCTGTACGCAATATTTAGGGAGGGTTTGCGGCTCGCAGTCCTGGAAGCCGGCTGCCGCCCAGGCTGTCGGGGTTGCGAATTGCGGCGACGCCTGCTGGTCGGAACTCAGCTTGATCAAACTGTAGACGAGGTTGCTGTCCTGAACGAAACCCAGAACCAGAGTGGCGGTCGGGTTCATCGAGATGCGATTGATGCCCGGCACGTTCATCAACAACTGGCTGCCCAGGGATGTGTCGAAGACCATCATGGCGTGCGCGTTCTGCTCGGCCGCCACATAATAGACTCCCTTGTGCGCGCCGAAGATGCTGGTGGAAATGGCGCCGGAGGAAATGACGTTGCTGGCCAGCTTCTCCTGTGCGTAGCTGATCGCCGCCAGGCTGCCGTCTCCCGAGGAATAGACCAGCCCCTCCTGTTCTTCGGGCAAGTTCTGGATCGTCGCCGGGTTGGCGCCGCTGAAACCGCCAATCGAAAACTGGCCGTTGGGATTGTTGAACGGATGGCGAATGTCGTAGAACGCATCCATGAACTGCAGGCTGCCGACCGGGTTGTCCACGGCGACCAGCACACGCTGTGTCAGGCCGCTGGGCGGCAAAGTGCGGCCGGCAAAGTAGAAGTTCTTTCCGCAGCCGATGAGGATGAACGAAACCGCGACAGCGACGAACGCAGCAACGGCCAGGGACAGGCGACTTCTCTTCTTCAAAATGCTTCGGACCTCAACCTTCACAACAAACAGTGTGCGTTCGGCAAGCTGAAGTATAGCAAAGGGTTTGGTGATGTTGCCTGTCGTCGTCTAGCATGGCAAGATGTCGCGCCTGCTGTCATTATTCGCGAATCGGACCGTCCTCTGTGACGGAGCCATGGGCACTGCCCTCTATGGCCGAGGCGTCTTTCTGAACAAGTGCTTCGACGAGTTGAACCTGACGCAGCCGGAGCTCGTCCGCTCCGTCCACGAAGAATATCTGCAAGCCGGCGCCGAAATCATCGAGACCAACACCTTCGGGGCAAACAGCTTCCGGCTGCATCGCTTCGGGCTGCAGGATCAGACCCGCGCCATCAACCAGGCAGGCGCGCGACTGGCCCGGGAAGCGGTGGCTCAACTCGCCGATAAGCAGGCCGGCAGCGCCTTCGTAGCCGGCTCGGTTGGCCCGCTTGGCATCCACCTCGAACCCCTGGGAAAGACCTCGTTGGAAGAGGCTCGCGCCGCCTTTGCGGAACAGATCGAAGGCCTCATCGCCGGTGGTCCTGGAGTAGGCGTGGACCTGCTCGCAATCGAGACGATGATGGCAATCAATGAGACCGAGCAGGCCATCTCTGCAGCCAGGCAGGTCGCTCCGGACGTTCCACTGCTGGCCATGGTGACCGTGGACGAAGATGCGAACTGCCTGGATGGCACGCCGGCAGAGGTGGCTGCGGCGCGCCTCGCAGCCGCGGGCGCAGACGCTATCGGCTGCAACTGCTCTACGGGTCCCGCGACGGTGCTCACCGCGATCGAACGCATGCGCGGCGCCACCGAACTTCCCCTGGTCGCCATGCCGAACGCCGGTATGCCGCGCAACGTAGACGGCCGGAATATCTATCTCTGCTCGCCGGAGTACATGGCCAGCTTCGCGCGCAAATTCGTGCGTTCCGGCGTGCAGTTCATCGGTGGCTGTTGCGGCACCACGCCCAACCACATTCGCGCCATGAAGTCGGCCATCCGCGCCATGGATGCGCAGCAGACCTACGTGCCGCGTCACTCCAGCGCGTCCATTGTGACGGAAACACCGCCCGCGCCGCTGGCCGATCGCTCGAAGATCGGCAGCCTGGTCGCTTCCGGCGAGTTCATCACGCTGGTGGAGATTGTGCCGCCGCGCGGCATCGACTGCAGCAAGGAGATCGAGGGTGCGCGCATGCTGGCCGGCACCGGCATCCACGCCATCAACATCCCCGACTCGCCGCGCGCCTCTGCACGCATGAGCGCGCAGAGCTTGTGCCTGCAGATCCAGCAGCAGACCGGCATCGAGACGGTGCTGCA
>DASXGY010000214.1:0-2106 GCA_036488835.1 Acidobacteriaceae bacterium | reverse complement strand
GCCACCGGCCGCAACCCGGCGCACGCCTCGGTGGCTGTCACGCAGGGCATCCTGACTTTGCTCAATGACGAGGAACTGGCCGGCGTGCTGGCACACGAGCTCGGCCATGTGCGCAACCGCGACATCCTCACCAGCTCTATCGCCGCAACCCTGGCGGGCGCCATCACCATCCTTGCCCAGATGGGCCGCTTCGCTATGATCTTCGGCGGCGGTGGTGGTGGCGGCAGCAATCGCGACCGCAACGGCGGCGGCATCGCGGCGCTCTTCATGCTGATCCTCGCGCCTATCGCGGCCACGCTTATTCAGTTGGCGGTCTCGCGCGCACGCGAGTACGAGGCCGACGCCACCGGCGCGCATATGACCGGCAATCCCTACGCACTGGCCAGCGCGCTCCAGAAGCTCGACGCCTACTCCAAACGCCTGCCTCTGGGTGCCACGCCCTCCACCGCGCACCTCTTCATCGTTGCGCCACTCATCTCCGGCGCCAGCTTCGCCAATCTCTTCTCGACCCACCCGCCCATCGCCAAGCGCATCGAGCGGCTGGTCGGACGGCCGTCGCAGATGCAGCAGTAAAGCGGATTCGCCAAGGTCTGCCCAGTCCCCAAACAGATCACGCGGCCTTTTCCGTTGGGAAAAGTCGCTTGGCTAGGCTCCCGACCAAGAATGAGCATGGCGAATCCGCTTTAATCAGTGCTTCCCCTTGTGGCATGAATGCGGCATCCTGAACGTGCTATGCGAAGCGTTCTGACCACACTCTCACTTCTCGCGCTCGGTCTCTGGCTGGGCGCACTGCTGCTCTTTGTCCAGGTCGCCGCCGTTGCCTTCGGATCGCTGCCGCCGCTCTTCCTCAATCCCGCCGAAGGGATTCACGGCGCCGGCCTTGTCGTCGGCGGCACACTGCGCCACCTGCACTATATGGGGCTGATCTGCGGCGTGCTCTTCCTTGTCTTCAGTTTCCTGCTGCGAGCGCGGGTACGCTGGCACTCGGTGATCCCGCAGGCGGTGCTGGTGCTCGCGATGGTGCTGCTGACGGCCTATTCGCAGTTCTCCATCATCCCGCGCATGGATACGGCGCAAGCCTCGGTCGGCGGAAGCGTCGGCATTGCGGCACTGCCGGAGTCGAGCCCCGCTCGCGCCACCTTTGACGCGCTACACCGCGAATCGGTACACGTCGAAGGTCTCGTCCTGATTCTTGGCTTTGTCGCCTTCGCCTTTGCCGGACGGCCGCATTCCATTCGCGAATAAGCGGGCTCGCCTAGCTCAGATCGTGCAGCGCCCTCACCTCATCGTGCGATCTCTCGATGTGCGCGAGCTGTCGGTCCAGCATTTCGCGCAATGGCAGAGGCAGCTCCTGCTTCAACGCGTCCGCGTAAGCCTTTTTGACGTGGTCATCGCTCTTCTCCGCAGCCGACAGCAAAGCCTTCTGGTCGCCTGCCAGATGCGCCTGCAACTCTCCCCACAGATGACGGATCTTCGCCATGTGTGACGCGCCCTCTTTCACATCGTGCACGCCCATGCGGTGTAGTTCGTTTTCGAGTTCCGCGGCATATTCCGCCCGTCGCTGGGTCTCTTCGAGGAAGAGCCGCTTCGCGCGCGGATCGTGTAGACGCGCTCCAAATTCCTGATAACCCTCCTGGCCACCGCGCAGCGTTTCGATCAGCTCCTTCAATGACGACTCCACGTTGTTCAGCGCTATGTGTTCTGGCATGCTCGATCACGCTCCCTGCTTTGTGGGATGAGCAGCACAGCACCCGGTTTGTCTCGTGCGGCAGTTGTGTAGCGGTGCGCCCTGTATAGTGGCCCTTGCTGGTCTCTTCCCTCGGAACGTTCATGAAGGTCATAGTTTTCGGTGCTACTGGAGGTATTGGCCGGCTGCTGGTCGCTGGCGCGCTCGATCACGCTCACTCTGTGACGGCGTTTGTGCGCAATGGGCAGTCGCTTGAACCTCGTGACGGACTGCGCGTGGTCGAGGGTGATCTGTTCGATCCGCAGTCGGTGGGCGATGCCATCGAGGGCCACCGCGCGGTCTTCTCCGCGCTGGGCCCACGCACGCTCAAAGCCGATCCGCTCCTGAGCCGCGCCATTCCTCTCATCATCAACGGCATG
>DASXGY010000225.1:0-4702 GCA_036488835.1 Acidobacteriaceae bacterium | reverse complement strand
TGGTTTCGAGCGCGACAAGTACACCGTTTCGCAGACGCTGGGCGAGCGCGTTCTGCTGCCTGCAGTACGCGCAGCCGATCACGCCACAGTGCTTGTGACGGATGGTTTCAGTTGCCGTGAGCAAATTGCTCAGAACACCAGCCGCCGCGCCGTGCACGTAGCCGAAGTGCTCGCGCCTTGATCAGGTCTCAGTGCAGCGAAGCCGCGATGAACTGCGCCACATCGTCATGCAGCTTCTTCTGCGCCGACGGTTTCAGGTACATCATGTGGCCTGCGTCGTAGAAGCCGGTGGAGATGCGGCTGGTCTCGGTTGGCTCCAGGCCCAGATGCGCCAGCGTGTACTCGGTGGCAAAGTAGGGCGTCGCAAGGTCGAAGTATCCGGAAGCGACGTAGAGCCGCATGTACGGATTGCCGGCAAAGGCATTGCGCAGCGAATCCGTAACGTTGGGAAAGCCCTCGACGGCCGAGCCCCAGTCCCAGTCACTCGCCTGGGAGAAGCCCCCGCCCAGCAGGTAATAGTCATCGTCGGATTTGTAACCGAGCTCAGTACGAATGTACTGGTGGAACGATGCAGAGAATGGCGCCGAGATGATCGACATGGTGGGATCCGTCTGGCTCTCTGCTTCCACCAGTGATGGCTCGTAGCCGGTATAGCGACTATCCAACCGGCCCACGTTCAGGTGTTCATCGCGCAGCAGCTCCTTGGTGAAGTGCGGCTCGTCCACGCGCAGATTGCTCAGGTCGATGTAGTGCGCGCTGAGCCCGGTGAACTTCGCCAGGCCGGCGATGACAGAGGTGCGATCCGCAGCGCTCAGGCGATCGCCCTTCGCCAGCGCATCCGCGTACGGGCCATCCGCAAAAGCTTCTGCCTGCCGCAGCGCGAACTGCAGGTCGCCCTGTAGCGATGGGTCGAGCTTCTTGTGATACCACGCCGTCGCCGTGTAGGTCGGCAGGAAGAGCACGTAGGGCAGGTCGTTGCCGGTAGCGAACTGGAGTGTCTCAAAGTTCAACACGGTGGACATCAGCACAATGCCATTGAACGCGACGCCGTACTTCTGCAGCATGTAGCCGGAAAGCGCCGAGGCGCGTGTGGTGCCATAGCTCTCACCAACCAGGAAGAGCGGCGAATTCCAGCGCTCGTAGCGATCGAGATAGAGCCGGATAAACTTGCCGACCGCTGCCGTGTCGCCCCTCAGACCGAGATAGTTCTTCAGCAGCTCCGGCTTGGTGACGCGGCTGTAGCCGGTGCCCACCGGATCGATGAAGACAAGATCGGTCTGCGTCAGCCAGGTGTTTTCGTTGTCCTCGACCTGATAGGGAGGCGCCGGCATGGTGCCGTCGGGCTGCTCCATGTGCACGGTGCGTGGGCCGATGGCGCCAAGGTGCAGCCACACCGAGGCCGATCCGGGGCCGCCGTTGAACGCGAACATCAGCGGGCGCTTGCTGTCCCGTTTCCCCTCTGGCTGGTCAAGCACGTAGGCCATGAAGAAGATGTTGGCCTCAATCTCACCCCTGTCATTCTTCAGCGGCATCATGCCGGCGGTCGCCGTGTAGTTCAGCGTCTGTCCATTCACGTGCAGCGTGTGGTGCGTTTGCACCGGCTGCGCTTCGGCCTGCGGCTTGCTCTCGACCGCCTTCTCCGCCGCGGGCTTCACCGTAGAGGGTTTGGCGGCGTCTTCGTGTTGCGCGAGCAGCGGTGTAGCTACAGTGAGCAGACAGCAGCAGAGTGTGGAACAAAGCAGGCGACGATTCAGGCAATTCAAAGGACAGATCCTCCCGCCGTGGCGGATGACTCTTTGTACAGCATCCCGACCAGCGGCGGAAAACGCCGGCGTCAGTAGCCTTCGGTAACAACGTGGGCGAGCGGCTCGCCAGCAAGATAGCGGCGGCATTGTTCGCCGATGAGCCGCATGACGCGGTCCATCATGCCCGGGCTGGAGCCCGCAATATGCGGCGTGATCAGCAAATTCGGCGCAGTCCACAGTGGATGCCCCAGGGGCAGCGGCTCTGGATCAGTGACGTCGACGACTGCATGAATCCTGCCCGAGTGCAGTGCCCGGACCAGTGCGTCCGTCTCGACAACCGGTCCGCGTGCCGCATTCACCAGCAGGGCACCATGCTTCATCGCAGCCAGTCGTTTGCCGTTCATGAATCCGCGTGTCTGCTCCGTGAGTGGCACCAGCAGAATGACGATGTCGGCCTGGGGCAGCAAATCATCCAGCCGCTCCTCTGGCTCCACGCCCTCGCGCCGTCGGCGTCCGATGCGCAGCATGTTCACATCAAATGGCTTCAGCCGCTCTTCGGTGGCGCGGCCGATCGATCCATAGCCGACAATCAGCACGGTCTTGCCCGTCAGCTCGTCCATAAGCGCTGGCGGCATCTTCGGCTGCTCATCTGGATGCGCTGCCAGGTACAGACTCTCCGCTCCGATGCGCTGCTTCCAGTCGCCTGCAACCTGCAAGTGCACGTAGAACGGGATGTACTTGAGCGAGGCCAGGATCGCCGCGAGGATCCACTCCGCCACCGGAATATCGTGGACGCCCTGTGCATCGCACAGCGTGGCTCCTGGCGGAACCAAGGAGAGGAAGGCATCCACGCCGGCATACTGCGACTGCACCACATGCACGCTGCGAATATGCGGGCGCGCTGCGGCCGCCTGTTTCGGATGGAGCGGCAGCACCCACATATCCAGGGCAAGCTCGCCAGTCAGCTCATTGCCGATGCGGGTTACATCCACGCCATCGGGAAGATAACGAAACAGAGATGGATCGATCTCCTCAGGAAGCCCGAGGTGCATGCTGCTAGTCCTTTTGATGGAAGATGGCGTTGTTCACGTCCGGCCAGAATTCCTTCACGGAGAACGTGACGCCATCAATAATCACGTTGGTTAGCCAGCGCTGCCCGACTTTTGTCCAAGTCTGGTACACCGAAGGATAATATGCAGCCGAAATTCCTGACGCGATGCCCGCACCCACAACTTCGGAGTAGTTTGGCGCGCGGTTACCATCGTCAGTTCGCGTGATCAGGACACGTGTAAATGAATAGGCGCCGCGCTTGATGAAGCCGCCGTTGCCCAGCGTGTAGTAGCGGCTGTCCTGGTGCAGCGCGACGGGCAAGATGGCTTGGACCCAGAGGTTCTCATCGGTCTGATCCGCGAAGGTGTGCCAGAAGTAGCGGCCATAGCCAGCAGCGCCCTGGCGAAACTCCGGGAAAGAGTCCTGCGCCTGGGCCACTCCCGCCTGCCCTGCAGCAAAGGTAATTGCCGAGTAGTCGAAGCTCTCCAGCGTCGCCGTCTTAAACTTTTCCTTCGCAGTCTCGGGCGGCAGCTTCTGGTTCGCGCTCACCGAGCGGAAGTTCGGAACGATGAATAGAATGCGCTTAGTCTGCTTGCCCTCATCGGTTGGCGTAGGGGTGGCTTCCGTCTTTGCGGCGGTGGAGGCACCCGGTGGGGCCTGGGTCTGCGTCTGAGGCAGCGGCGCATCGGGCAGCGGCGCGTCGGACAATGCCGCCACGGCAGCCGTCTTGGGAGTCGGAGGGCCCGAATCGGCCAGACCAGGGGCCGACGCCAGCGTGCAGGCGCAGACAAAAGTAGCGAACGTCAAAAGACGTTGGATTCGCATAATGTTGATCAGATTCCGCCCCAGCTCGCACGGCTGCAAAACTATTGATTCTTTGTCAGACGTTGGCAAAGGGCATTTCGTTTCAATTGCGTGGTTTACACCAGGCGACGCAGTGCGTCGAGACCTTGCTGAATCGCCGCCATCGACGTGGAGTAGCTGAAGCGTACATGCCCCTCGCCCTGACTGCCAAAGACGGCGCCGGGAATAGTGGCCACATGCGCCTTGTCCAGCAGCAGGGCCGCCGCCTCGCGGCTATCCCGGCCAAGCCTGGCAACGCTGGGAAAGGCGTAGAACGCGCCCGGCGGCAGCTCGCACTCGAAGCCAATCTCGTTCAGCCCATTCACCAGCACATCGCGCCGTTCGCGATACTCGGCCAACCGTTTCTGCCGAAATTCCGCACTTAGTTGCAACGCGTCGAGCGCGGCCCACTGCACCATGGTCGCAACACCGTTGGTGGAGTAAAGCGCCAGCTTGCGCATCGCGGTCATGAAGGGCTCCTGCGCCACCGCGTAGCCGATGCGCCATCCCGTCATCGCATAGCTCTTGGAAAAAGTGTAGGTCGATATGGTCCGCTCCTCCATGCCGGGGAGCGAGGCGATGGATACATGCTCCCCGTCGTATACCAGGTCCTCGTAGGCCTCGTCGGCAATCACGACCAGGTTATGACGTTTCGCGAACTCCGCCACCTCTTCTGCTTCAGCCCGCGTGAAGACCACACCGCTCGGATTCTGCGGCGTGTTGTAGTAAATGGCGCGCGTCTCCGGCGTGGTGAGCTCTTCGAGCGTGGCCGTAATGCCGGAGCGCCGCGCCGCCTCAGTCGGCACAAAGAGCGGATGCGCTTGTGTGCCGCGGATCATATCGGCAATCGGCGTCCAGTATGGCGAAAAGAGTAGACAATCGCTCCCTGGATCGAGAACCGCCTGAAAGGCGCAGTAGAGCGCGTGCGCGCCGCCAACCGTGACGATCACATGATCCGGCGTCGTCTGCAGGTGATTGCGTTCGCGCAGCTTGTCTACCAGCGCGGCGCGCAGCGGCGCAATGCCGGAAGATGGCGCATAGCGCGTCTTGTTCTCCTCCGCCGC
>DASXGY010000204.1:0-5156 GCA_036488835.1 Acidobacteriaceae bacterium | reverse complement strand
CTCTCCAATCGTTTTGAAACGCTCTGGTCCTCGTTTGCGCTGATCGGCCCGAAGCACCGCGTCTACTACGGTGCGGACTCCGGCGAATGGTACGGCTTTCGCGACATTGGCGAGACCTTCGGTCCCTTCGACCTCACCATGCTCGAGATCGGCGCCTTCAATCCGCTCTGGCAGAACATCCACATGGGTCCGGAGGGCGCCGTTCGCAGCTTCCGGGCCCTCGGCCATCATGGCCTGCTCATGCCAATCCACTGGGGCCTCTTCGATCTTGCGCTCCACCCATGGCAGCAACCGATCGAGACGCTCGACGCGGTCGAAGATCTCAAGCTCTGGTCTCCCGTCCCCGGGCTGCCGGCGGAAGTCATCCGCGGCCAAGAGCTCCGCTCCAACTGGTGGCGCTGAACGGAACTTTCCCGGCTCACCGCCTTCGTCTTGAAATCACAAATTTCCAAATAACCATCGCGCCGTGGCCCCGGCCAGCGCGGATGCTTTCGCAGCCATCCGCGTTTGCCATCCCCTGCGTTTGCCATCCGCAGTCCGGCCATGCAACACTTCCAGCCGCGCATCTCCGGAGAGTCTCTCCGGGCACTGTTAGCGCAGGAGGCATTCCTTGAAACCAGTCATCGCCCTGAAACTACCGGTCGCTTTGACGCTACCGATCGCGTGCTTTGCCGTTTCGTCGCTCCTCGCACTCCCCGTGTTGGCCCAGCATCCGGGCGGAGGCGGCCATCCCGAAGGAGGCCAACCCGCTGGCGGAGGTCATGAGATGCACACTCCTCCCGCACGCGGACCGCAGCCATACCACGGCACGCCGCAGGCGCATGAAGATCGCCACTTCGCCGACAAGCCCGGCCATCCCGATGTGCCGCACGTCGATGGCAACCACTGGGTCGGCCACGATGGCGGCCCGAACAACGCGCACTATCACCTAGACCACCCCTGGGAACACGGCCATTGGACCGGCGGCTTCGGCCCGTCGCATCGCTGGCACCTCGCCGGCGGTGGTCCCAACCGCTTCCGGTTCAACAACTGGTATTGGAGCGTCGCTCCCTACGACCTCCCCTACGTCAACGACTGGCTCTGGGACTCGGACGACATCATCATCTACGAAGACCCCGACGATCCGGGGTACTACCTCGCCTACAACCCGCGCCTCGGCACCTATGTCCACGTCATGTATCTGGGCTAAGCTATCTGGGCTGAGCGCGTATCACTGCTGCACACAGAACGGCCTGCCGTCACGGCAGGCCGTTGTCATTTGCCCACCGGCGAGGTCAGTCCGTGCAATTGCAAGTTATCCGTGAAGAGTCGTCGTCTCAGCCACTCCCTGGTATGTGTAGGTCATCGGGCGCGGTCCGCGTACATAGAAGGTCTTCAGTTCCGTTATCTGAAACCCCGCCGCCGTGATGAGATCGTCAATCTTACGATTCAGGTGGCAGCCGCCTGTGATGTTCTTCCAGAGCGGCGTGATCCGCTCCTGCCAGTCAGCCACGCCAGCATCGGGCGCGCGGCCATGCTCCAGAAAGATGAGGCGTCCGGTCGCTTTGAGAACGCGCTTCATCTCGCGAAGCGCCTTGGGAGCATTCGCAATGGAACACAACGTCCACGTCGTGACAACGGTATCGATGCTTGCGTCGGCGAGGGGCAGCGGCTCTTCCGCAGATCGTGAAAGAAACTCGACCTCCATCGGCGCAGCCACGACTCTTCCGCGCGCAATCCGCTGGAGCTCAACCGAGGGATCCACACCGTAAATGCGCTGAACGTCCGATGAATAGAACGGCAGATTCAGGCCTGAGCCAATGCCTACCTCCAGCACTTCGCCACGAGCGAGTGGAACCCAGCCAGCACGCAGCCGGGCCGTTTCTTCATTTCGCATCGCGAGGTCAATGATGTGGGGTAGCAAATATTTCGCATATAAACCCATAGCGTCCCCCGATCACCTCAGCCAGTTATGTTGGTTCGACGCGCGCCCCGCGGAAATATCGCGCAGCATCGGGACGAAAGAGCATCCACGCAAACACCCCACAGAACACAGCGTGAATGACCAGCTCCGGGATCGCGTGAAAGGCGCTCAGGATGACATGAAATGCGATCCAGGCAAGTGCCAACCAGCGCGCCCAGTTCTGTCCGCGGAGCAGAAATGCGCCGCACACAATTGCGGTGAGTTCGGTGACTTCAATCCCCACCGCATCCGGATGACGCGCCAGCAACTCGCGAAGGTGAACAGCGAAGCCGCCCACCCCCACCAACAGATAGACGCAGGCGAGAATCGTAACGGAGATGGGCCGCTTGTTTGCATTCATGGCAGCAGCTCCAACACCGCGTCGCTGGGCTCCAGGCTTTCCGCATGCGGCGGCAGCGTCCCCCCAGCCTCCAGGAGCGCCCGGATCGTTCCCACATAATCTCCCGTCTCCCGATGCCAGCCGTTTCCGGAGCCGTACACGGCCCACGACAACGCGGTGCCTGCATACTCTCGCGACTTCAATTCCAGTGTCGGATGGAAACGCAATATCTCGCGTGTCATTTCCGCGTTGCCGTGGAATCCAGCCCAGTGCAGCGCTGTAGCTCCCGCCTCTCCCGGCGTGTCGACCGGCCAACCCGCCTCCAGCATCAGCCGCACTGCTTCTGTGTTGTTCGTCTGCGCAGCATTCGGCAGTTTGCTCTTGTCTGCTTCCGACAACGTCTTAGCCGCATCCGGATACTCCGACAGAAACTCGCGAAAGGCCGCTTCGTCTCCCAGCTCACAAGCCAGCGCCAGCTTCAGCTCCTCCGGCGTCCTCTCCATCAGCAACTGAAAGATATCTTCGTGGCCGAAATCGCGTGCCACCGAATGCGCCGTGCGGTGCGATCCCAGCGTCCAGATGTAAATCGTGCCGCCCGCGCGTGGATTCTGCTTGGGAAACCACTCCTCCGACACGTTCATCCGGATGCACGCAGGATCACTATCCAAATGCCGCCGCACCAATTCCCTCTCGCCGAGCGCCGCCGCCATCAGCAGGTCCGTCCGGCAACCACGCGACACCAGGTAGCGCGCCACATCCTGCCGGTCCCTCGGATAGTGCCGCCTCTGATCGACACGCAGCATGTACTGCGCCGCCGTCGATTCATGATCCACATCCCGCGCATCTATCTCGGCACCGCTCTCCAGCAGGAACTCCGCAACCTCCACCGTCGAGGCAAAATGTAGCGGCGTCTGCCCATCGCCGCCGCGTCCATGGACCACGCTCGAATCCGCCGCCACCAGCTCACGCAGCTTCGGCAACATCGCCAGCCGCGCAGCAGAGTGCGCATCCACCACCGCGCCGCGTTCCGTCAGAAACTCCACCAGGCTCGGATGGCAATCGTCCAGAACGCCAAATCCGCCCGCCCACCACTCAGTTCGTTTCCGTATGTCGGCGCCCGCGTCCAGCAGCACATCGATGGTCGCGCGATCGCTCCGCTGCACCGCGGCAAACAACGCCTGCGCGCCAAAGCCGTAGTCAGGAAGCGGATCGTTAATCCTCGCCCGCAACTCCGGATGCTTCTTGAGAAGATCCGCCACCCGCGCCGCATCGCTGTCGCACACCGCCGCCTTCAGCGCCTCTGCGGGGGTGAGCCCCAGCGCCTCCACGTGCGACTTCAGCTTCGCCCAGCTAGCGAAGCCGTATTCCTTCGCCAGCGTATGTTGCGCATCCGCCAGTTTGCCCTGCCCAGTGGTGCGCAGCAGTTCCTTGGCTTGCTTCTTCAGATATTCGAGATTCGGCTTTTCCGGTAGCTCACGAGACATGACTCCTCCTTCTATGGCCCGGGGTCCGCTACGACGGGCAGAAGAGAGGTGAATGCTCGGTGCTCAGAGACTGGCTCAGGTGGGATCATCCCTTTCCGCGGACGGGAAGCAACCTGGTTTGCGGCTCCCACTCTACCAAATCCATCCAAAACGCGGAAAGTAAGGAACCTTCAACCTAAATCGATATAATCATACTGATCGTTATGATTGGAGGGCGCTGCATTATGATCACCGAAGTCAACGCTGTCACGTTTCGTCAGAACCTTGGCGAGATGCTGAACCAGGTCCAATATCGCAACGACAGCATCGTCATCAACAAAGACGGTAAGCCGGTCGCCGCCTTGGTCGATGCCGAGCTCTTCGCCCGGATTCGTCGCATGCGCGATCGCTTTGACGCTTTGAGCGGTCGCATAGCGAAGGCATATGCGAAGGTGCCCGTAGAAAAGGGCCTCACTGAAATCAATTCCGCCGTGACTCGCGAACGCGCCCGCTGATGGCGTCTTTGCGAGTTGTCCTGGACACCAATGTTCTGGTCTCCGGACTGGCGTATCCAGACAGCATTCCGGGGCGAATCTTCGGCCTCTGGCATCAGGGCGGACTGGACGTGGTGCTGTCGCGCTACATTCTCGATGAAACCACCAGAGTTTTGCCTCGCCTGTCTCGCATCAAGCTCACACCCGCAGAAGTTCGCGACCTGGTGGATAGCCTCGTCTTCCTCGCCGACATCGTCGAACCAGACACGATACGAGACGCCGCCCTGCGTGACCCCGCCGATCAGCAGGTGCTTGCGACATTGCGCGCCTCACAGGCCAACTATTTGATCACGGGAGACAAGCATCTGCTGGCGCTCGCCGAAAAGTATCCCATCGTCACACCCGCCGGGTTCTGGACGCGGCACGGGTGACCAGCGTGGGCGCACGCGCGGTGCGTCTATTCACTAATCCTGCGGCCTTCATTTAGCCGGCTGCGAAGCCAACATCTCGTAGAAGACCCACACCACAAGAGCCAAAATCGCATATCGGAAAACGAGCAGCAATTCCGCAGGCGCAACAGCCATGTATTTGTCGAAACGGACAGCCTGATGAGAAAGAAAGGCAGCGCGTCCTAGGTGCTGCCATCTCACGTAATCATGATGCACCCATGTTCCAGATAGAACGCCCAGAAGTACGGCGGAGCCCGCCCGTGGCAGTCGGTTGCGCGCGATCGGAGTCATATCTTATCCCTGTGCCGCCGGATTATCGCACGCCTTCTACGCGCACCGTAATCCCCATCGCGTGCACCGCCCCAGGCGCCACCGTCACTGCATTCTCCGCAGCATTCGCGGGCTCCACGCAGACCATACCCGGCCACTCGTCATCCCCAAAGTCCGCCATCGCCCTAGCCTTTTCGA
>DASXGY010000114.1:0-1567 GCA_036488835.1 Acidobacteriaceae bacterium | reverse complement strand
GGCGCAGCACGTCATCGGCGACATCAAGCACTACGCGATGAACGACCAGGAGAGCGGCCGCAACGAGGTGGATTCGATCATCGACAAACGTGCGATGCGCGAGAGCGATCTGCTGGCCTTCGAGATCGGTCTGAAGGTGGGCGACCCGAGTGCAGTGATGTGCAGTTATAACGCGGTGAACGGGGACTACGCCTGTGAGAACAAGTACCTGCTGACGGATGTGCTGAAGGATGATTGGAAGTTCAAAGGATTCGTGGTCTCCGATTGGGGCGGCACACACAGCACGGTCAAGGCTTCTGCTGCAGGGCTCGATAACGAAGAGCCGCTGGACGACTTCTATGGCGCGAAGCTGAAGGAGGCAGCGCAAAGCGGCCAGGTGCCCATGGCTCAGATCGACGATCACGCACGCCGGGTGCTGCGTGCGGAGTTTGCAGCCGGCCTGGTGGATTATCCGGCGCAGAAGAGTGTGGTCGATGTAGAGGGTGGGCTGGAGACGGCAAAGCGCATTGAGGAAAGCAGCATTGTGCTGCTGAAGAACGAACACAACATCCTGCCGCTCGATCCGGCGAAGGTGCATTCGATTGCGGTGCTCGGCGTGAACGCCGACACCGGCATGATCTCCGGTGGCGGTTCCGCACAGGTCGACCCGCCCGGCCGTCCGCCGGCTCCATGGCAGGCGCATGTGTGGTTCCCTACATCGCCGTTGAAGGCGATTGCGGCGAAGGCACCCGGTGTCGTGGTGCGCTATGGCGGGAGCGATCCGGCGGGCGCCGCGGAGGCCGCGAAGGGCGCGGACGTTGCGATCGTCTTCGCATACCAGTGGGAGAGCGAGGGCATGGACCTGCCCGACCTGTCGCTGCCGGATAAACAAGATGCACTGATCGAGCGGGTAGCCGCGGCCAATCCGCATACCATCGTTGTGCTCGAGACGGGGACCGCGGTGACCATGCCCTGGCTGGATAAAGTCGATGGAGTAGTAGAAGTCTGGTATGCGGGCAGCAATGGCGCGAAGGCGATGGCGAATGTTCTGTTCGGCGAAGTGAATCCGAGCGCCAAGCTGCCGATGACCTTTCCGCGCAACGTGGCCGACCTGCCGCATCCGGACCTGGTGACACCGCCGCCCGGCGCGCAGGGCAAAGAGGCTGTTATGCGCACGGGCGAGGCCAAGCCGACCTTTAGCGTGCACTACGACGAAGGAGTAAAGGTCGGCTACAAGTGGTACGACGCCGAGCACAAGCCGGTGCTCTTTCCCTTCGGCTATGGGCTTTCCTATACGAGTTATCGCTACTCCGGCCTGAAACTGGGCGACGGTGGTCATAGTGTCACTTTTACGGTGACGAATATAGGCCAGCGCGCCGGTACCGAAATTGCCGAGGTTTACGCAGGATTGCCGGCAGCGGCAGAGGAACCGCCGAAGCGGCTGGTTGGATGGGCGCGGGTTGCGCTGAAGCCGGGCGAGAGCCGCGAAGTCACGGTGGCTGTCGATCCGAAGTATCTCTCCATCTATAACGACCACGGGGACGAGCAGCAGGGCTGGAAACTGCTTCCGGGGCAGTACACTTTCCTT
>DASXGY010000086.1:0-5074 GCA_036488835.1 Acidobacteriaceae bacterium | reverse complement strand
ACCGCCATCTCTTCATACGCCTCGTAGTCGAGATAGAGCGTCTTCCGCCCGCGCGTGTTGTCGCGCACGATCCCGTCAAAAACCACCACCGCGCCGTCGCCCGGCTGCTGCAACGCCGCCACCAATGCGTCGCGGTCGATGCGCTCACGCGTAAGCGCCACAATGGGAGTGACCGCAGCGACATCCGCACCACCAGAGACCGGAGGCAGCAGCGCCACCTCATCTCCCTCGTGCAGCACTGCGGATGCCGCGGCATACTCGCGGTTCACCGCCACCGCCAGCGCCGACCAAACCGCATGCCCCGCGCTCTCAGCGCGGTGCTCGACACCGTTCCCGTTGCGAAGCTGCTCCATCAATTGCGCGACCGTCGCGCCCGCCGGCAGCGTCACTGCTTCGCCGCTCGACGAAAGCAGATCCTTGAGCACACCGAAGAAGAGGACACGCACCTGCATGTTGTTCAGCTTAGACGCTTAGACACGCCGAAAGTAGCGGTGCGTGCACTTGGACACAGGACCGGTGTTCCTTCAGTCTCGAAGAGACGTTCCCAATGGAGAGATCGACGGAATGCCCCAGCCAATGCTGATCGCGAAAGAGACCGAAAGCAAGAATGACCTGGTGTTGCTGCCCGCGCTCACCAACCGCCACGGTCTGGTGGCCGGAGCCACCGGCACCGGCAAAACCGTCACCCTGCAGGTCATCGCCGAAGCGCTCAGCCGCATCGGCGTTCCTGTCTTCGCCGCGGACGTGAAGGGCGACCTCTCCGGCATCAGCCAGCCCGGCCAGAACACCCCCAAGTTCGCGCAGCGTCTTCAAACACTCGGCTTCGAAACTCCCGCCTTCGCCGGTTGCCCTGTCACCTTTTGGGACGTCTTCGGCGAGCGGGGCCATCCCGTCCGCGCCACCATCTCCGAGATGGGTCCGCTGCTGCTCGGCCGCATCCTCAACCTCAACGACACCCAGGCCGGCGTCCTCACGCTGGTCTTCAAGATCGCCGACGATGAGGGCCTGCTGCTGCTCGACCTTAAAGATCTCCGTGCCATGCTGCAACATGCCGGCGACAACGCCGCGCAGTACAAGACGCAGTATGGCAACATCTCGTCGGCCAGTATCGGCGCGATCCAGCGCAACCTGATCGCACTTGAGCAACAAGGTGGCGACAAATTCTTTGGCGAGCCCGCGCTCAATATCGACGACCTGCTGCAAACCGATCAGAACGGCCATGGCGTCGTCAACATCCTGGCCGCGGACAAGCTGATGCAATCGCCGCAGCTCTACGCCACCTTCCTGCTCTGGCTGCTCTCCGAGCTCTTTGAGCGCATGCCGGAGGTCGGCGATCCTGAAAAGCCGAAGCTGGTCTTCTTCTTCGATGAAGCACACCTGCTCTTCAACGATCTGCCGTCCGCTCTTGGCGCCCGCATCGAGCAGGTCGTTCGCCTCATTCGCTCCAAGGGCATCGGCGTCTACTTCGTCACCCAGAACCCGAACGACGTCTCGCAGGTCGTCCTCAGCCAGCTCGGCAATCGCGTGCAGCACGCCCTGCGTGCCTTCACACCCAACGATCAGAAGGCCGTCAAAGCAGCCGCCGATACCTTCCGCACCAACACCAAACTCGACACCGCCACCATCATCACGCAACTCGCCGTAGGCGAAGCACTGGTCTCGTTTCTTGATGAAAGCGGCACACCCGGCATCGTTGAGCGGGCGATGGTGGTGCCACCTGCCAGCCAGATCGGCCCCATCACCCCCGAGCAACGCCAGCAGATCATCGCCGCCTCGCCCGTCGCCGGCGTCTACGAAAAGGCCATCGATCGCGAATCCGCCTACGAACGTCTCACCGGCAAAGCTGAACACACACCCAGCGACGCCCAGATGCAGCAGCGCGATCAGGTGCAGCAACAGGCACAGACAACAACCGCCGGAACCGGCGGCCTGCTCGGTGAAGCTATGGGCGCACTCTTCGGCAGCGGCAACTCGCGCCGCATGTCCCCCGGCCAGGCCATGGTCAACAGCGCCGCCCGCGCGATCGGCTCGCAGGTGGGACGTGATCTAATTCGCGGCGCACTTGGCACGCTGCTCGGAGGAAGTAGCCGGCGACGGTAGAACTAAAGTGCGCCAGCAACGTATCTGCAGCGCACTGTCCGGAAATTATTCTGGTTTCAGGTCGTCGCCGCGGATACACTCAAGCCCGCGCCGAGATACTCTTGGGCCACGGAAAGCGGGTCATGCGAGCAGGAAAGATCGTTTCTATCGGGATTGTCAGCTTAGCTTCCCTCATCGTGCTAGTTACCGCCGTGGCCGCCATCATTTTTTTTGCCTCTTCCCATTCCAGTTCCCAGCAGAACTTCGCGCCATCCTCTGGCCAGCAAGCGATATCTCCCGCGGGAAATGTGGTGCTTTTTTCGGAGAGACACGGTAATTCATCTTTTCTTTATCGCCGGGACATATCCGGAAAGAAAGTACGACTCACATCGGCGCAAAGCGGCATTGAATCCGAAGCGCGTTTCTCGCACGACGGCAAGCTTGTCGTGTATTGCTTTGCAGAAGGCCCGAATACTAAATCGCAAGTCTGGATAGTGAATTTGGATGGAAGCAATGCGCATGCGATCACAGGAAAGAGTGAGGATGCGCTGCATCCCGTATTTTCCCCGGATGACTCGAAGGTCTTTTATGCTGTCTCCAACATAACTGGCAATTACTCGCCGGTTGTCCGTCCTGCGCGACACGATTGGGATGTATATTCAATTGCAATTCATTCAACCGCGAAAGCCCCCGTTGCTACGCCTGTACAGATCACTCACTCAGCTTTCTACGATCTGCGATCACTTGACGTTGCTGCCGATGGCATTACACCGGGAGCAACCAAACTCCTGATAAGCACGACCGGTTATCCCATCGGAGCACTGTTCGAAGAATTTATTTTGGGAGCTACGGGCCGGGACAAAATATTTCAGCCGCACGTTCCAGGTGAATCATCGGTCGGACCGGCGTACGGCGATGCGCGCTTCATGCACGACGGCATGGATATTCTGTTCCTGGCAGCTAGAGATGGTTCAGACGGCAACTTCGATTACAACATCTACTTGATGAGCGACGTGACCGGAGGTGAGGTCAGGCAACTCACTCACCTGACGGGCATGACAAAAGAACTGAAAGTCCTGCCAAACGGAAATGCCACTTTCGTCAATGGCGGAGCTTCTCAGGTACTCGATGTCAACGCCCAGACGGTCAAGCCCCTTTGAAGGCATAGATCGCGGCTTAGTTGCTTTACCGAGGCACCAGCACGGCATGCTCAGGAATCTCCTCGTCCGTGTGCGCCTTCAATCCGCCATACCGCCGCTCACGTTGCTGATACTCCGCAATCGCCTCCAGCAGATGCACCCCGCGAAAATCCGGCCAGAAGCGCTCCGTCACGAAGATCTCCGAATACGCAATCTGCCACAGCAGGAAGTTCGAAATCCGCATCTCGCCCGAGGTGCGAATCACCAGGTCGGGATCGGGCATGTGTGCCGTGTAGAGATGCCGGTGCAGATCTTTTTCCGTGATCCCCTCTGCGTTCCGCCCCTGCGCCGCCCGCTCGCGTGACAGCGCCGCAAACGCATCGATGATCTCCGACCGCGCCCCATAATTCAGCGCCAGCGTCAACACCGTGCCCGTATTCCGCGCAGTGGCTTCCGCGGCCTGCTGCATCTGCTCCTGCACCTCGGCCGGCAACTCATGGGTGCGGCCAATGTAGGCAATGCGCACATTGTTGTCGTTCATGCGCTGCACATTGTTAATGAGATATGACCGCAGCAGCCGCATCAAAAAGTTCACTTCCGTCTTGGGCCGCTTCAGATTGTTCTCGAGCGAGAAGGCATAGAGCGTCAGCCACGGCAGATCGATGCGCGACGATGTCTCGACAACATATTGCACGGACTCGGCGCCCTGCTGGTGGCCCAGAAAACGCTTCAGGCTGCGGCGACCGGCCCAGCGGCCGTTGCCGTCCATGATGATGGCGATGTGTGCGGGCATTCGCTCGGGATCGAGCGACCGGTAGATAGCCTGCTCCTCCGGCGAGAGCTCATGGGCCCGGCTGGCTGACATCATTGGAGAACGCCCTTCCCTCTCAGCCTCGACCGTAGCACATGGCCGGAGCGGGTCGCAATGCGCGCAGCCGTCTGGAGAAAACGGCCGCGCGCGCTGCGAACCAGCATTAAGGCTGGATGAAAGGAACCGGCCGCGTTTAAGCGACCGCGGTGCGCCGGCGGCCCATCGCCATATCGCGCACCTGGTTCAGGAACATCGAGCGCTGCAAGGCATCCAGCTTCGAGATCAGCGGCGCAATCTCCGACAGGAACGGGTCGCTGATGATCGAGAACGAATCGTCATGCTGGCGGTTCCGCGCATCATGCAGCAGGTTGCACATGTCCACTTCGAGCGCCGTCGCCAGCCGTTCGAGGGAGGACAAGGTTGGCATCGCCTTGCCATTCTCGATCTTCGAGATGTAGGTGCGGGGCACCTGCATCCGGCCGGCAAGCTGCCGTTGCGAAAGATTGCGGCCGCGCCGGGCATCGCGCACCGCGCGCGCTACCTGCAAACCGCCCTCTTCCGCTTCCGGCTCGCGTGCCGCAGAGGTCGCGGGCACCATAACCGGTTCAGGTTCTTCCATCTCCAGGGATTTGCGGCACCGCCTGCATAAAGCGTTCATCGTGCGGAATTGCACGAGACTGCAGTGGCTGCAACGTAGTACCTCGCGCGCCTCGACGCTTGCTAAGGTAGTTGCCATAAGTTGTACGGAGGCCAGAGCGGGCTTCCCGCGCTGCGGAACAATCCCGTAGCGCATAGCTACAGTGCAGCAGTGTTGATTTTGATGTCAAGTGAAAATCCAGTGGAAAGCGCATGGATCTTCTAAATAAACGCCACAAAACCCGAAGAGACCCGCAACATCCTCGATTCACACAAGAGAGAAGCTGGGAATGACCAATCAGATACCTGCCCCTCTGCCGAACCGCGATGCCGCCTGGACCCTGCTCACCGAGTTCACCCAGAGCCCCAGCCTGCGCAAGCATGCGCTCGCCGTGGAAAGCTGCCTCCG
>DASXGY010000058.1:0-6635 GCA_036488835.1 Acidobacteriaceae bacterium | reverse complement strand
AAAGCTCTGCTGCCTCTCAGTCTTCCGCCGCTCATCGTGCACGCAACGGCCAACGAAACGCTCTCGATGCGCCATCGCCGCTATCGCACTCAGATCGGCTTCATTCTCTTTAGGCTGCGCTTTCATGCGGTGGAGGGCTTTCGCTATCTGCGGGAATTACCCCGCTGGCAGCAGCGTCTCAGCGGGGCTGCACGATGACAGAATCAAAATGGAGAGTTCGCGCCCATGGCGCCAGTCGCGCTCTCGTCGTACTGATCCTGGGCGCAACACTCTGTCTATCATCCGGAAGGACCCAGCAGGTCAACCCTGGCGGCGGAACGTCCACGTCGCCGTCTCTGTCGCCGTCCATACCGCCGCCGCTCTCTTCCGATGACAGTCAGTCAGACCAGAGCTCTTCGTCGGACACAACTGGGATTACGGGTAACCCAAACGCGACTACAGGTTCGACGGGAACTTCCCAGAACACCGACAACCGCAATGCAAATGAGCTGCAAAACCCTGCAACGGGCCTTGGCGGGAATGCGTCGTCGTCTGCGCCACTGTCGGCGGACCAGATATTCGCCGTTCTGCAGCAGCAGCCGGATGCGCTTATCGAATTAAAGTCCCTGATGGCCGACATGGCACAACAGCAGGGTGCAACCCTTCAAGCAGATTCGATCACCGACCAGATGTTGTACAGCAAAATTGCAACGAGCCCCGAGCTGCGCGCCAACATCACTATCTTCTTGCGCGCGCGTGGTTATGTGACCGATGCGGGCCTCGAGAGCTACGCTGCAAGCGACTCCGGCGACGATTTGTTCGCGTCATCGCAGTCTACACGGGCACCGGGCCAGATACCCGGGAACCTCCCGTTCAACAACTTGCTGAGTGGCGGAGAGATCCCAGATACAGGCTCGGTTGGGGCCGAGGCCATGCCGGACGTCACCTCGCGATCGGCTGACAATCCGCGTAGCAACGGAAAGAACAATGCAATGAAGCAACCGCAGGTGCTTCGCAGGCCTGCGCCCTACAACATGCTTTCACTGCGCGATCTGTATACGCAGCTTCCCCAACAGAATGGAAAGCTGAAACGTTTCGGCTCGGATGTATTTCTTCGCCGCAGTGCTTACGCGACAAATCAGATTGCACCCAATGGGCGCGCGATACCACTGGATGTTCCGGCTGGTCCCGACTATGTGGTTGGGCCTGGCGACACCTTGACGGTCGCTCTCTGGGGAGGCATCTCGCAGACCTTCACACGGACCATCGATCGTGATGGCAGACTCAATCTGCCCGATGCGGGTCCAATACAGATAGCCGGCCTCTCCCTCGAACGTGCGCAGGGCGCGATCACCGACGCGTTGAAACGGCAGTATCGCAACGTGCAGGTTGCCGTGACTATGGCACGTCTGCGTAGCATCCGCGTCTACGTCGTGGGGGACGTGCAGCGTCCCGGTGCGTTCGACATAAGTTCGCTTTCCACGCCTTTGAATGCGCTCTTCGCCGCAGGTGGTCCCACCAGCGTCGGTTCCTTACGCGTGGTCCGGCACTATCGCGGTAAGCAATTGGTCGACGAGATCGATCTCTACGACTTTCTTCTGCATGGCGTTCAAAATGAGAGCCGGCTGCAGTCCGGCGACACATTATTGGTGCCTCCCGCCGGTACCCAGATCTCCGTTTACGGCGCAGTGAAGCGCCCTGCGATTTATGAACTGAAGGGTGAGACCACGCTCGCCGAAGTTCTCGAAGATGCGGGTGGCGCCACGGTGTCCGCGGCACTCGGCCACATCGTAATCGACCGCATCGACGCAAATCATCAGCGCGAGACCGTGAGCCTGAACCTGCCTTCCGAGGGCAGTCCTGAATCGGCACGCGCTGCCATCGCGGCTTTCGCCGTCCACGACGGCGATCATGTGCACGTGTCCGCGATCCTTCCCTATAGCCAGCGGGTTGTCTACATGGTGGGCCATGTCGTGCGGCCTGGGCGCATGCCGTATCGCGATGGCATGCAGCTCAGCGATGTGCTGCATAGCTATCAGGATTTGTTGCCCGAGCCGGCTGATCGTGGCGAAATCGTCCGACTCGTGCCTCCTGACATGCATCCCGAGACGATCGACTTTAACGTGCCCGAGGTGCTGATAGGCAATAGCAATTACCCGCTTCAGCCGTTTGATACGATTCGCGTCCTCGGTCGCTACGAGGCCGACGCACCCAGAGTGACCATCGGTGGCGAAGTGCTGCGCCCTGGCAATTACGCCCTCTCGAACGGTATGACCGCAGCCGAGCTTGTGCGGATGGCCGGAGGCTTCAAGCGTGACGCGCTGCTTACGAATGCCGACCTCGCCAGCTACGAGGTCGTAGGCGGAACGAAAGTCGTCACCGACCGTAAATCGATCGACATCGGCGATGCGGTAACCCGGAGCGATCGTCAGGACGATGTCCCACTGAAACCCGGTGACGTATTGACCGTGCATCAGCTCACCGGCTGGAACGACATTGGCGCTTCAATCAAAGTTGAGGGTGAGATAGCGCATCCGGGTACGTACGGCTTCGACCAGGGTGAACGGCTCAGTTCCATCCTCCGGCGTGCCGGAGGGTTCCGCGATACCAGCTACCCGGCGGGCGCAGTACTCATCCGCGAAGAGGTTCGTCAACTCCAGGAGAAGAGTCGTCAAGAGCTCATTCGCCAGATCGAGACCAGCTCAACGTCTGCGCGCCTAAGTCCGAATCTCGGCAGCGGAGACCAGTCCGGCACGTTGCAACTGATTGCGCAACAGCAGAACGAAGTTCTCTCCCGCCTGAAAAGCCAACCGTCCACCGGACGTCTTGTCATCCACATCAGCGCCGACATCAGCAGTTGGGAGAATACGTCAGCCGATATTGAAGTGCGAGCAGGGGACGTGCTGCGCATTCCCAAGCGTCCTGGCTTCGTGCTTGTCACCGGTCAGGTGTACAACTCCACGGCCATCACCTTTATTCCTGGCAAGAATGCGGGGTGGTATCTGCATCGTGCCGGCGGAGCGACTCAGATCGCGAATAAGAAACAGATCTTCATCATTCGCGCCAACGGCTCCGTCGTGGGCCACGAACCGAGCTTGTGGTTCGATCAAGATGTTCTATCAACGCGACTCGATCCTGGCGACGTTGTCGTGGTACCGCAGAAGATCATTGGCGCGTCGCTCTTCTGGCGCAATTTGCTCACCATTGCGCAGATCGGCTCGTCGGTTGCCTTTACTGGCGCCGTAGCGGGTGTCCTATGAAGACTCCTAATGGCATTCCTGTCGCTTCTGCATCAGCGGAGGAGCGCGATCGTGATACCTGGGTGCTCCTCGATAACCAGGTTGAAGAGGCTCCTAAGGGACTGGCGTCTGAGACTACTGTTTCGCTCGAGCCTCCGGTTGTTGCTGCACCGGAATGGGTGAAGAGCGCCACCATATTGTGGGAGCGCCGGTGTCTCTTATTTCGCATTGCAGCAATCTCTCTCCTGCTCAGCCTTCTGATCGCCTTCACTCTGCCAAAGCAATATAAGTCGTCAGCACAGATCATGCCGCCGAGCAACACCAGTGTTTCCACCGCGATGATTGCCGCGCTGGCAGGGCGCGCCCTTGGTGGCATCGGCGGCGGCGGACTCGGCAGTCTCGCGGGAAATCTTCTGGGAGGGAACAACACTACTGCGCTCTTCGTGGATCTGCTGCGCAGCGGCACAGTCGCAGATCATCTGATCGACCGCTTCGATCTGCAGCGGGTATATCACAAGCGTTACCGGGTAGATACAGCGAAGCACCTTGCGCACATCACCACGATTAGCGATGACAAGAAGAGCGGCGTTATCACGATCACCGTCGAAGATACCGATCCGCGCCGCTCACGCGATCTCGCTCAGGGTTATCTCGACGAACTAAACCTCCTGGTAAACCGCACCAGCACCTCGTCTGCGCATCAGGAGCGCGTCTTCATCGAGAAACGGCTGCAGAAAGTGAAGGCTGATCTCGAACAAGCGCAGCAGCAGATGAGTGAGTTCTCGAGCACGCATGGAACCGTCGACATCAAAGAGCAGGGCCGGGCGATGGTCGAAGCCGCCTCCAAGCTGCAGGCGCAGATGATTTTGGAACAGGCGAATCTCGACTCAGTCCGTCAGATCTACGGAGACGGCAACGTCCGGGTGCGCGCTACGCAAGCCCGCATCAGCGAATTGCGAAGCCAGCTGGCGAAGATAAGCGGCTCGTCCGCACCTCTTCCCACGATTGGAACGACCGGAGCCGATGATGAGCGCAGCACGGTCAATGGCAACGACGAGCCGTATCCGCCGCTGCGACAGCTTCCTCGCCTCGCCGTTCCATATGCAAATTTCTATCGCCAGGTGCGGGTGCAGGAGACCGTTTTCGAATTACTCACACAGCAGCACGAATTGGCGCGCATTCAGGAGGCGAAGGATGTGCCCGTCGTCGGTGTGATCGACACACCTGGCATACCGGAGAAGAAGTCCTTTCCCCCGCGTCTCATTCTCGCGCTGCTCCTCACGGTTATTTCGAGCAGTGTCGCAGCTGCCCTGCTGCTCGCGTGGAACCGCTGGTTACACATCAGCGTCAGCGATCCTCGCAAGATGCTCGCGCACCAGATCTACGGCACTCTGCGTGCCAGGCTGAAAGGTCCAAGGCCACAGACGGGAGCACCGTCATGAGAGCGCATCTCGCAAATGCGGGCTATGGCCTGCTCGACTATGCGGCGTATCCCATCGGCATGTTGCTGGTCGCGCCTATCGTCCTGCACAACATGGGTGCTGCGCAGTACGGCATCTGGGCCATAGTCACCGCTATCGTCAGTACGGGCAGCATCATCGCCTCTGGGTTTGGAGACGCCAACATCCAGCACGTTTCCAGCCAGCGTGGTCTCGGCCAGCACGACCACCTTCTGCGCACTGTCCGCTGCATGATCGGCATCAATCTTGTTCTCGGTACCGCTCTCGCGCTCGTTGCCTGGACGCTGGCGCCGCTTGCTGCGCGTCACATCGTTCCTTCCATGGACCCATCACTGCAGCAGGACTGTCTCTGGTCATTGCGTATTGCAAGTCTTCTTCTGTGGGTGCGCACCATGGAGAGCGTCTGCATCAGCACGCAGCGCGCCTTTCAGCGTTATGGCGCGGCGGTTCGCGTCAGCATATTCACTCGGCTGCTTTCGCTGGCCGCCGCCGCCGCTCTCACATACCTCTTCCACAGCGTCATCAGTATGGTCGCGGCCGCTGCGCTGATTAGTCTGCTGGGAACATGTCTGCAATTCTCTGACCTTCGCCGTCTTCTGCAAGCTCCTTCGCTCGCACCGGCGTGGGACCGAAACGCTATGAAGGCGCTGCTTGGTTTCGGAGCCTTCAGTTGGCTGCAAGCTGTCGCCGGCCTCATGGTTAGCCAGGCCGATCGGCTCTTTCTCGGCGTCTCCCTTGGCGCCGTTGCGGTCGCCTCCTACGCGCTCTGCACACAATTGGCGCAGCCTATCTATGGTTTTGCCGCCTCAGGTCTGCACTTTCTCTTTCCACACCTTGCCGAGCGCAGCGCGGTACAGGGCTTATCGGCAACGCGCAAGGCTGTGCTCATCGCGTTCTTGTGCAATCTGCTTTTCGTTCTTGTGGCGACCACGACGTTGCTGCTCTTCGGCGAACGCATCTTGCGTTTATGGGCAGGTGCCGACATAGCACGCAGCTCGACCGCCATCTTTCCCGTCATCATCTGGAGCTCAGCGCTCCTTGGCTTGAACGTTACGGCCACGTATGCGCTCCTGGCGTTCGGTCGCGTCCGAATTATCACCTGGCTCAACCTCGCCGCCGGCGCCACGATGCTGCTCTTGATGGTTTGGCTGGTACCTCGCCTCGGCACCTATGGACTGGCTCTGGCACGGCTCTGCTACGGATCCGTCACGCTGCTTCTCTTTCTTCCTCTCGTGCGCCAGCTCAGTAGGGCACGCGCCCCGTATTTGTCCATGCCGGCAGGGAAGCCGGTCTGCGAGGAAGCATGAGCGCAAACGCACAAGCGGCCAGCGTCTCCGCGCTCACCCTGCATCAGCCTCGCGTCAACGCGGCGGCAGTCATGCCGTCCGCTGCGGTGGCGGGGTTCTATCTGTCGTTCCGGCTTTTCTTTCCGCTGCTGGCCGTACGGGTCTTTGGCCAGGATGCGCAGGCTGGCGTCATCCTCAGCCTCGCGCTCAACTATCTTCTCTTAGTTCTTGTTGCCATCGACGCGCTGGGCCGTCCACGGTATGCGCCACGTTCTGTGCTTCGTTTGCCCTGTCTGCGCTGGGTGCTCTTCTATCTCACCTTTTCCGGAATCAGCCTCGTCTGGAGTGTCACCGCTTCATTGCCAGCCGCTGTCGCATTTTGGTGCGGCATGGCGGCAGATCTCGCAATCGTCCTCCTGCTGCTTCGCACCGCTCCTGTCGATTCTGTCGTGGACTCGCTGATGCGCGGCTACATCTGGGCAAGCTGCGCCATAGCCGTCATTGCGTGGCTGCTGCCAACGCAGTCGGACCTCCGTCTCGGCGACGAACAACTTCTCGGGCCAAACCAGATCGGCTGGTCCTGCGCCTTCGCTCTCTTCCTCGCGCAATATTTGATGCGCAGGAAGAGCGGCAACTGGACCATGCCGGCGCTCCTGCTTGCGGTTACGCTG
>DASXGY010000041.1:0-5918 GCA_036488835.1 Acidobacteriaceae bacterium | reverse complement strand
TCGCGGATATCCATCCGGACGCGCGGCTTTTCCGTTTTTGCACGCTTCTGCATGGGGACGAGTATAGAGGCTGCTGGCCCGTCTACGTCACTGCGACCGGCACCAGAGCACCTATGAGAAAACGTTTATTTATGCATCTGCGCTGTGCGATACTGCTCCGCGGGCAGGCTGCGATCTTGCGCAGCCTGCCAATCTGCTGCAAGGATTCCGTATGCGTCTGGAAGCCCTCCGCTCCGCCGTGCTGGAGGCTAACCTTGAACTCGTTCGCCGGGGACTTATTCTGTACACATTCGGCAATGCCAGCGGCATGGACCGCGAGAGCGGATTGGTGGCTATCAAACCGAGCGGGGTCGCCTACGAAGAGCTGAAACCCGCTGATCTGGTGCTGAGCGACGTGAATGGAAACGTGGTGGAAGGCAGCTTGCGTCCCTCGTCCGACCTGGCGACGCACCTGTTGCTGTATCGCGCCTTTCCTACTATCGGAGGCGTCGTCCACACCCATTCCGAGTTTGCTACTGCATGGGCACAGGCCGGCCGGGAGATTCCAGCTTACGGCACCACGCATGCCGACTACTTCTATGGGCCGATCCCGGTGACCGAAGAGCTGACCGCCGACGAAGTCGGTGGAGATTACGTGCTGAACACCGGCCATGCCATTGTGCGTCGCTTTAGTCGAGGCGCTGCTCCGGGAGCAACTGCGATAGATCCGCTTGCGATGCCGGCGGTGCTGGTCGCCGGCCACGCGCCTTTTTGCTGGGGCAGCACACCGGCGGAGGCCGCGCACAATGCGGTTGTGCTCGAGAGCGTGGCGCGGATGGCCTATTACACATCGACACTCAATGCGGCATGCACTGGCGTGACCCAGCATTTGCTGGATCGTCACTATTTTCGCAAGCATGGCGCTAGCAGGACCTATGGACAGGAGAGCTGATCGCCGGGCTCCGACACTATGCCGCTTACAACGCTCTCACAACTCGCTCTTGCCTTCGCCGTTCAGGGGGCCGGTCAATCGCTGGCTCGACTCGACTCCGTTGACATCCTGGTCATCGCGATCTACTTCGGCATCGTCCTCTTCATCGGCTTTTACCTGAAGGGCTCCTCGAATACGAGCGAGGAGTTCTTTATGGCCGGACGCGAGATGACGGCGTGGATCGCCGGATTGAGCTTCGTCTCCGCAAATCTGGGCTCGCTGGAACTGATGGGCTGGGCCGCGGCCGCGTATCAGTACGGCATTCTGGCGACACATTGGTATTGGATCGGCGCAATTCCCGCGATGCTCTTCCTGGGCATCGTGATGATGCCCTTCTATTACATCTCGAAGACCCATTCGGTTCCTGGCTATTTGCAGTTGCGCTATGGCGATGCCACACGCGCGCTCTCCGCCGTCACTTTTGCCGCCATGACGGTGCTGATGAGCGGCATCAACATGTACTCCATGGCGCTGGTGATGAAGGTGGTGCTGGGCTGGAACCTGAACTTCTCCATCTGGGTCAGCTCCATCACCGTGGCGCTCTATGTGATGCTCGGCGGGCTGCGCTCGGCGATCTTCAATGAAGTGCTCCAATTCATCCTCATCTGGGTTGGCGCGGCCATCGTGCCCATCCTTGGATTGATCGAGGTCGGCGGATGGACGAATCTGCGCCACCAGATCGCGATCAACCTGGGTCGCACCGACTATGTTCACCTGTGGAGCGGCCTGGGACATTTCAGCAGCAACCCGATGGGCGTGCACTGGAGCGGCATCGTTTTCGGCCTGGGCTTCGTTGTTGCCTTCGGTTACTGGACGACTGATTTCCTCGTGGTGCAGCGCGTGCTCGCCGCAGACAACCTGCGCTCCGCTCGGATGGCGCCCATTATCGGTGCCGCATTCAAGATGGCGGTCCCCTTCATCGTGATTCTGCCTGGTCTGCTCGCGCTGTCGGTGTTGCCGTTCCATCTGGTAGGCGAGTCGCAGGCAGTTGCGAGCCACATGCACAGCTATAACGAGGTTCTGCCGCTGATGCTGGTGCGCTACTGCGGACCTGGGCTGCTCGGATTGGGGGTTACGGCGCTGATCGCGGGCTTCATGTCGGGCATGGCCGGCAATGTCAGCGCCTTTTCGACCGTGTGGACCTATGACCTCTACGGCGCCTTCCTGAACAAGAAAGCGACGGACAGCCATTACGTGAAGATGGGCCGCGCCTCCACACTGATCGGGGTGCTGGTCTCGATCGGGACCGCGTATCTGGTCCAGAATGCGCCCAGCATTATGGATTACGTGCAGGCGCTCTTCTCCTTCTTCATCGCGCCGCTCTTCGGCACTGTGATCCTGGGCATGCTGTGGACCCGCGCCACCAAGCAAGGCGGCTTCTGGGGATTGCTGGCGGGCACAGTGACTTCGATCGGTCTGTGGGCCTGGGTGCGCGAGGACCATGCAGCGCTGCGCTACGTCGCGCTCTCTCCCGATGCCAAGAACATGGCGGAGAACATCTATCGGGCGCTGTGGTCGTGGATCGTCTGCGTTGGCGTGACGGTCGTGGTGAGCCTGATGACCAGGCCGCGGCCCGTTGCTGAACTGGCAGGGCTGGTCTACGGCGCGTCTCCTATTCCGAAGGAGCATGACGATCATTGGTATCAAAAGCCCATCGTGTGGGCCTCGGTCGTCCTTGTCGTCTTCCTCGTACTCAACATCATCTTTTGGTAAAGGAGCAGCCAATGCGAATGACAATGTCGATCTGGTTTTTCGCGGGCCTCATGCTGCTGGCGTACGGAATCGTCATACTCGCAGCCGGTCTCTGGGAGCTAGGCCATCCGCTCGCGCATCCTCCTGCGCTGGCGCAACTGCACGCTCCCATCTGGTGGGGAGCATTGCTCGCGATCTCCGGTGCCATCTACACCATCAAATTTTGGCCAAGCAAGTAAATGGCACCACCTATTAAGTACGTTCTACTGAGAGAAAGATCGGCTTGACGTATGTCACGACTACTAACGTTTGCACTGATTGTTGGAAACCGCGGCTTCTTTCCCGACCACCTTGCCAAGGAAGGCAGAGAGGCGATGATCGGCGTATTGGAGATGGCGGGGATACGCGTGATTGCGCTGACGCCGGAGCAGTCGAAGTTCGGCGCGGTCGAGACTCCGGATGAGGCGCGGCGTTGCGCGGAGCTCTTCCGCAAGCATCGCGAGGAGATTGACGGCATCATCGTGACGTTGCCGAACTTCGGCGAAGAGCGCGGCATCGTGGACGCGATTCGTCACTCCACGCTGCAGGTTCCGGTGCTGGTGCAGGCCACGCCCGACCGTACGGACGACATGAAGATCTCTGACCGCCGCGACAGCTTCTGCGGCAAGATGTCGGCCTGCAACAATCTGAAGCAGTACGGCATCCCGTATTCGATTACGTCGCTGCACACTTCGGCTCCGAATTCGGACAGTTTCGCGAGGGACCTCGCCTGGTTCTCCGCGGTCTGCCGCATCGTGCGCGGCTTCCGCAATCTGCGTATCGGTTCCCTCGGCGCACGGCCCGCGGCGTTCAACACCGTTCGCTACTCCGAAAAACTGCTGGAACGCTCCGGCATCTCCGTCGAACCCCTCGATCTCTCAGAGGTCTTCGGCCGCATCGACCGGCTTAAGGACACGGACGACGCGGTGCAGGCGAAGCTTACTGCCATCAAGAAGTATGTCTCGACCAACAATATTCCCGAGGCGGCGCTGCTGAAGATGTCGAAGCTGGGCGCGGTGATCGAAGGTTGGATGAAGGAGACCTACTGCACCATCTCCGCCATCCAGTGCTGGACGTCGATGGAGGAGTATTTCGGCGTCGTGCCGTGCACCGTGATGAGCATGATGAGCGAGAACCTCTTTGCCTCTGCATGCGAAGTCGATGTCTGCGGCGTGGTGGGCATGCATGCGCTGGCCCTAGCGAGCGAGACGCCCAGCGCCCTGCTGGACTGGAACAACAACTACGGTAGCGATCCGGACAAGTGCGTGTGCTTTCACTGCTCCAATTTGCCGAAGCATTTTTTTCAAGACGTGATCATGGATTTCCAGGCGATCATTGCCGGCACGGTCGGGAAGGAGAACACCTTCGGCACCTGCGTGGGGCGGGTGAAGGCGGGCGCGATGAGCTTCGCGCGCTTCTCTACGGATGACTTCCATGGCCGTATCCGCGGTTATGTCGGAGAAGGCGAGTTCACCAGTGACCCGCTGGAAACCTTCGGCGGCGCCGGCGTGGCCTACATCCCCAAGCTGCAGAAGCTGCTGCGCTACATCTGCGAGCAGGGTTTCGAGCATCACGTCGCGGCGAACTTCTCGCAGACCGCGAGCCCCGTCTACGAGGCCGCAATTCGCTATCTGGGATGGGATATGTACTACCACAATGAGCCGGAGGCTTAGACCGACGTGCCCATCGTTGCAGGCGTAGACTTCGGTACCCTGAGCGTGCGCGTGACGCTGTTGGATAGTGATATGGGGCCTTCTGGCAAGATACGCGGCCGCCTTGGAACTGCGACTGCGGAGTATCCGCTGCATCGCCGCCGCGACGATCCCGACTACGCCACGCAGTCGCATGACGACCAGATGGATGCGCTGGTCAAGGCTATGCGGGCTGCGCTCGAGCAGACGACGGTTCGAGGGGGAGATGTCGTTGCGCTCGCGCTCGATACCACTGGATCGAGCGTCGTAGCGGTCGATGCCGAGATGCAGCCGCTCTCCGAGTACTACCTGTGGTGCGATCATCGCGCGAAAAAAGCGGCGCAGCAGATCACCGCGCTCGCCCATGCCGAGAAGTTGGAGGCAATCGAGTGGTGCGGCGGTGTCTACTCGCACGAGTGGGGCTTTGCCAAGCTGCTGCACTTCCTGCGCAACAATCCGGACAAGCGCGGCGCCTTTGCCAGTGCATTCGAGCACTGTGACATGGTGGCCGCAACGCTCTGCGGCATCACGGATCCGAAGCAGGTGAAGCGGAGCGCCTGCGCGATGGGGCACAAGTGGATGTGGAACCCGAAGTGGGACGGTCTGCCATCGCAGGCGTTTCTCTCCAAGGTGGATCCGCTCTTTGATGGAGTGCGCGAGAAGCTCGCCGGCGAGTATGTCACCTCCGATCACATCGCCGGTCATCTCTCCGCCGAGTGGGCCGACGCCCTTGGCCTGCGTGCCGGCATTCCGATTCCTGTGGGTGCCTTCGATGCGCACTGGGATGCCATCGGCGCCGGCTGTCGCGAAGGCGACGTCGTTAACGTTGTCGGCACCTCTACGTGCATTATCGCGATCGAGGAGCGCACCACTCTGGTGCCTGGGGTATGCGGCGTAGTGCCGGGCAGCGTGCATCCTGCGTACACCGGTGTCGAAGCGGGGCTTTCCGCAACCGGAGACATCTTTGAGGCGATCACCCGGCGTGCCGGCACCAAGGTGCAGGAACTCTCACAGGGGCTCGAGCGCTACCGCGCGGGACAGACCGGACTGCTTCGGCTGAGCTGGGATAATGGCGATCGCACAGTTCTGGTGAATGCGGAGTTGGGTGGCGTCACGCTGGGCTGGAATCTGGTACACACGGCGCAGGACGAACTGTTCGCAGCCATCGAAGGCACAGCGTTCCATACGCGCATCATTCTGGAGCGCATGGCGGAAAACGGCGTGCCTGTGCAGCGGATCATCAATGGTGGCGGCATCCCGCAGCAGAATGCGGTGCTGAATCAGGTCTATGCGAATGTGCTGAATAAGCCGGTACTGGTTCCGGACGGTACACCCACGAGCCTCGGCTCCTGCATCTTCGCGCTGCTGACTGCCGGCGCGATCCGTTCGGTTGAAGAGGGTCAGGCGATGCTGTGTCTGCCGCATCGAACGTTTCTGCCGCAGCCGGAAGCGGTTGCCGTCTATGAACGTCTCTACGCGCACTATCGCGCGGTCTACTTCGCGCTGGGCACTGCAGATGCTGCGCC
>DASXGY010000022.1:0-10381 GCA_036488835.1 Acidobacteriaceae bacterium | reverse complement strand
ATCCCCAAGGGACAATACGGCGGCGGTACGGTGATGTTGTGGGACACCGGGACCTGGGAGCCGGTGGGCGATGCGAATGAAGGCCTCCGCACCGGCCGTCTCAAATTTATCCTGCACGGCCACAAGCTGCAGGGGCACTGGACGCTGGTCCGCATGGGCGGCAAAGCCGCGCAGGAGTCCAAGCCCAACTGGCTGCTGATCAAGGAACACGACGAATACGAGCGACCCGCCGACGCCCCGGCCATCGTTGACGAAGCGCCGAACAGCGTCATCACGCATCGCGACCTCGATGGCATCGCCAGTGCCGCCGATCACGTATGGGACTCCCGCACCGGACTTGCCGCTGACGAACGGGCCAAGTCGGCGGACTCGAAGAAAAAAGCGCCGAAGAAGAGCAGCAGCATTGCCATCCCGAAAGGCGCAAAAGCCGAGCCGCTGCCCAAGTTCATTCCACCGCAGCTCGCCTCCACATCGGAGCGGCCACCTATCGGCAAAGACTGGTTGCACGAGCTGAAGCTCGACGGCTATCGCATGCAGGCGCGCCTGGAAGGCGGCAAGGCGCAGCTACTGACGCGCAGCGGCCTGGACTGGACGCATCGCATGCGGTCCATTGCTACATCGCTCGAGGCGTTGTCTGCGAAAACCGCGCTGCTCGATGGCGAAGTCATTGTCCTCGACGAGCGAGGCATCAGCAGCTTCGCCGCCCTGCAGGCTGCCTTTCAGGAGGGCGCTAAACACGCGCTGCATTACTACCTCTTCGATCTGCTGCACCTTGACGGGCACTCACTGCGCGACCGGCCGCTCACCGAGCGAAAGAGCCTGCTCGCCGATCTCATCGAAGATCTGGATGACGACACAATCCGGCTCAGCGAGCATGTCCGCGACGAGAAGGCAGCCATCTTCGAAGACGCATGCCGCCATGGCGCCGAGGGTATCGTTTCGAAGCGCGCCGATAGCGTGTATCTCTCCGGCCGCAGTGCAAGCTGGGTGAAGGTAAAGTGCGGCCTGCGACAGGAGTTTGTGATTGGCGGCTTCACCTTGCCGTCAAAAGGCGGCAAGGGCATCGGTGCGCTGCTGCTTGGCTATCATCAGGACGGAAAGCTCATCTACGCCGGCCGCACCGGCACCGGCTTTACGCAAAAGTCACAAGCACAGATACGTGAACGCCTGGAATCTATCAGGTCCGATACAAACCCGTTCGTCTCCGTCAATACCGCCGAACGCCGCGGCGCGCACTGGGTGAAACCACAGCTCGTCGCGGAGGTCGCCTTCAGCACCTGGACCGCGGACAACCTTGTCCGCCAGGCTTCCTTTAAAGGGCTGCGCGAAGATAAGCCAGCGGAGGAAGTGGTTCGCGAGAAGCCTACCGGCATACCCAATGCGCGCAACGCACGAGCGGTCGCGAAAGGCCGCAGCGACGGCGCACCTGCTGTTAAGCCGCATGCCGCCTCCCCGGCGCTACCGCGCATGACGCATCCGGATAAAGTGATTGACCGCGAAAGCGGCCTGACCAAACAGCAGCTCGTCACCTATTACGCCGAAGCCGGCAGCCACATACTGCCGCACATCGCGGACCGCCCGCTCAGCATTGTGCGCTGCCCTTCCGGGACAGCGGCGAAATGCTTCTTTCAGAAGCATGTGAAGCCCGGCCTGCCCAAGGGCATCGGCTCGGTCGAGATCGTCGATCGCAAAAGCGGCAAGCCAGAGCCCTACATCACGCTCTCCGACGCCGCCGTCATTCCCGAGCTCGGCCAGCTCAACGTCCTTGAGTTACATCCCTGGGGCGCCCCGGCGAGCGATTTCGAACATCCCGACCGTATCATCTTCGATCTCGACCCCGACGCAAGCATCGAATGGAAGACGCTCGCTGCTACCGCCTCAGAGGTGCGCGCGCGGCTGAAAAAGCTGGGCCTGGAATCGTTCCTGAAGAGCACCGGCGGCAAAGGCCTGCACATCGTCGCGCCCATGCAGTGCGAGCACGACTGGGCAACCGTCAAGGAGTTCGCGCACCAGTTTGTTCTCGCGATGGAAGCGGAGAACCCTTCCCTTTACATCACCAAGATGACCAAGGCCGCGCGCACCGGTCGTATCTATCTCGACTATCTGCGCAACGAGCGCGGCGCAACCGCCGTGGCGCCCTACTCGCCGCGCAGCCGGGGCGGCGTCCCAGTCTCCGTGCCCATGGCCTGGAGCGAGCTCAAGGCAGATGCTCCCCCGCGCTGTCTGGTCGCGGAGTTCGACGAGTGGCGCGAACGTCTGGCACACGATCCCTGGGAGGAGATGGCAAAGACGAAACAGCGGCTCACTCAGAAGGCGATCGCCGCTGTCAGCGGGAAGAAGTAGCTTTAGCGGCGGGTGCTTAGCAACGCACGATCTTCGGCGAATCGATTCCCCGTGTCGCGTTGCGCGTATCTACCACCAGTTTCGCATCGCGCACGATCGCCGCGACATCGTAGCTGGAGTGATCGGTGATGATGAGCACGCAGTCGTACTCGCCAACCTTGTCCAGCGGCGTGCTGCGCATGTGCAGGTCGTAATGCCGGCCGCGGCCGACGGTCGGAAAGAACGGATCGTTGTAGTCCACCAGCACGCCGCGCCGCTGCAGCAACTCGATAATGGTGAGTGAAGGTGATTCGCGGAGATCGTCGATGTCGCGCTTGTAAGCCATGCCCAGCACCAGCACGCGCGAGCCCTTCAGCGGCTTGCGATGCTCGTTCAACGCAGCGGCTGTCTCATCCACTACGTAATACGGCATCCGGCCGTTGATCTCGCCTGCGAGTTCAATAAAACGCGTCCGGAAATCGTACTGCTTCGCCTTCCATGAGAGATAGAACGGATCAATGGGGATACAGTGGCCGCCCAGCCCCGGCCCGGGATAGAACGGCTGGAAGCCGAATGGCTTGGTCTTCGCTGCGTCAATCACCTCGAAGATGTCAATATCCATGCGTGCGCAGAGCTGCTTCAGCTCGTTCACCAGCGCGATATTCACCGAGCGGTAGATGTTTTCCAGCAGCTTGGTCATCTCCGCCACAGCAGGCTTGCTCACCGGCACGGTACGGTTGAAGATGCAGCCGTAGAGCGAGCAGCCAAGCTCGGTCGCCACGGGATCCACGCCGCCCACCACCTTGGGAATGTCCCGCCGCGCCACCGTATCGTTGCCGGGATCTTCCCGCTCCGGCGAAAAGGCAACGTGAACATCGCCCGCGCCGTCGGCGTTGCCAACCACGCGCAGCCCTGTGCCATTGCCCTTCTCGAGCAGTGGGACTACCACTTCTTCGGTCGTACCCGGATAGGTCGTGCTCTCCAACACGATCAGTTGTCCCGCGCGCAGACGCGGCGCCAGCGCCTTGACAGTATCGGTGATGAAGCTCAGGTCCGGTTCATGGTATTCATTCAGCGGGGTGGGCACGCAGATCAGCACCACGTCCATCTCGCGCAGGCGGTCGTAATCGCTTGTCGCTTCAAAGCCAGTGGCCCGCGCGCGCGCTATCTCCGTGGGCGGAATGCGGACGATGTAAGAGCCACCGCCGTTCAGCGTCTGCACCTTGGACTCGTCGATATCGAAGCCGGTCACGCGAAAGCGCTCTTCGCTGAAGAGCAGCGTCAGCGGCAGCCCCACATATCCCAGCCCTATGATGCCTACGCGCGCTGTGCGGTTCTCGATGCGCTGCTTGAGCTCCTGCGCCCGACTGCCTGCCACCGTCATGGTTCTCTCCTTTAGCGACCCTAGACTCAACGCCCGCTCGATCCAAAGCCGCGCTCTCCGCGCCGGCTCTCTGCCAGGCTCTCCACTACCGTAACCGGCCATTGCGTGCAGGCGCGCAGCGGCGTCATCTGCACGATCTTATCTCCCTTGTGCAGGTGCACGGCCACATCGCTCTTTACCAAAGTCACGCCGCGCAGCACGCCTGAGGCGTCGCGATCCTCCGCCAGCGTGTAGGCAGGTTGGTTGACATTCACCAGGCAGACCAGGATTTCGCCGCGGTAGCCGGCATCGATGCGGCCGCCCGCATAGGTGACGCCGCGCGCCGCCATGGACGAGCGGTCGCCCAGGACGAAGCCGTAGCCGTCGGGACCCTCGACAGCAATACCGGTGCGCACCCGCGTCATGACACCCGGCTCCAGCACCACGTCTTCCAACGCGTACAGGTCGAAACCCAGATCGCTGCCCGGATGGGCCACCGTTGGAGCCTTCGCGTCAGGCTCCAGCAGCCTGACACGCAGCACGGCATCTGTCATCGATCGTTCCACTCACTCAAGCACACAGCAAGCCCGCGGGGCTACTTACCCTTCGCGCTGCCCTCTTTCTTTTGCTTGGCCCAGCGGCGACGCTGTGCCTCGATGATCCGTCTGCGCCCTTCCGGACTGATGTGCCGCCTGCCGGTCTGCTTCGGCTGGCCATTTCTCACTGCAATCCCGGCAGTTACATCGCGTGAGGTGCGTATTAAAGTGCGAGCTGTTTCCAGCCGCTGAATCTCCTGGTCCAGCGCGACAATCATCTCGTGTCGTGTCATTTTGGGGGCCTCTAGGAACGGTATTTGTAACTACGGAGAGAGTGGAGCAGAATCTCCCCAGAAGTATCTTAGCAATATCTCTCTCTTATGTTCGAGTGAAGGCTACGTTCTTGCTCTTTCAAGATTGCTGCGAATGCGAAACACGCGCATCCAATGCAAAGGCACAGGCATTTGTAGGTCAGGACGCAGTTGCGAGTGCAGCTGCTCACGGGCGAAACCGGCTGCAAAGAACGGGTCGCCACATCACAGTATCTGTGCTTTAGCTTGAGGGCAGGTGAACGTCATGCTCGTTGCTCCTCCGCATTGGAACTCCGCTTCGGAATCGCTGGCCCAGGTCGGCCGCGGACCATCGCTGCTAATGCTCGACTACGACGGCACGCTTGCGCCCTTTCATGAGGACCGCATGCTGGCTTTGCCGTGGCCTGGCATTGCCGAGCGCCTGGACCGCCTCAGCACTCTGCCTTCGGTCCACCTCTCGCTGGTTACCGGCCGTTCTGCCCGCGAGCTCGCATCTCTCCTTCCCGTGCAGCATCCCGTCGAGGTATGGGGCTCCCACGGACGCGAGCGCCTCACCGCCGGCGGCGTCTATACCTTTGCCAATCTCGCGCCGGCGCAGCAGGCCGTGCTCGACCAGTTGGACCGGGCTCTGCAGCAAGCCGGACTTGGCGCCCAGATCGAGCGAAAGCCCGCCAGCGTTGCAGCGCATTGGCGCGGCCTTCCACCGGACGCCGCGGAAAAAATAGCGCAGATCGCCCGCGATATCCATCGCGAAACCGGCCAGCGCGCCGGATTGCAATTGCTCGTCTTCGATGGCGGCGTAGAGATGCGCTCGGATACTCTCAATAAAGGCCATGCCGCCCTCCACATGTTGACGCAGTTTCCTACGGCCACCGCCGCGTATCTCGGCGACGACACCACCGACGAGGATGCCTTCGCCGTTCTGCGCGGACGCGCGTTCACTGTGCTCGTTCGCCCCGAGCCGCGCCCCAGCCAGGCCGCATACTGGCTGCAGCCGCCTCAGGACCTGCTCACCTTCCTCGATGCCTGGATCCGCGCCGCGGAGAGAGTGATCGCATGATGGTGCAGCAATCCAGCCGCACATCAGCCATCACGCCACGGCAACGGCTCCTCGTCCTCTCCAACCGCCTGCCCGTCTCCATCAAGAAGGACGATGCCGGCCATCTCACGGCTGTCGAGTCGAGCGGCGGCCTGGTCAGCGCCCTGAACCCCATCCTCTCCGCGTACGGCGGCACGTGGGTGGGCAGCACGGGGGTCGCCAGCACTGGCGAAAAACACGACGCCGAGGTGCGCAGGGTGCTGGCCACGGCAACCCGCGGCACATCGGTGCGCTATCTTCCCGTCTTCCTCTCGGCCGAAGAGCAGACCAACTTTTACGAAGGCTTCTCCAACGAAATCCTGTGGCCGCTGTTTCACGACCTTCAGTCGCGCTGCAACTTCGCCCCCCGTTACTGGGAGTTTTATCGACGGGTCAATCAGCGCTTCGCCGTCGCCGCGCTCAAAGCCTCGCAGCCCAACGACGTGATCTGGATTCAGGACTATCAACTGATGGATGTGGGCAGACAGATCCGCCAGAAGCGGCCCGATTGCACCCTCGCCTTCTTCATGCACATCCCGTTTCCCGCGCCCGACATCTTCGAGAAACTTCCCTGGCGCCGTCACATTCTCGAAGCCCTCCTGGAACATGATCTGCTGGGTGTGCAGACTCCGCGCGATGAGCGCAACCTGGTCGCCTGCATTCGCACCTTTCTTCCCGAGGCGGAAGTCGAGCGCGAGCACGACTACCGCCACGTCACTTATCGCGGACGTCAATCGCGTATCCAGGCCTTTCCTATCAGCATCGACTTCGAGCAGTTTGCCCAGGGAGCAGCCAGCCCGGAGGTCGGGCGGCGCGCCTTCGAGATACGTCGCCACCTCAATGGCGTCCGTATCGCCATTGGTGTGGATCGGCTGGACTACACCAAGGGCATCCCCGAGCGGCTGCGCGCCTTCGCCCGTTTTCTTCGCGACTATCCGGCGACCCGCGGCCGCGTCTCGCTCTATCAGGTAGTCGTGCCCAGCCGTGAAAGCATCACCGGCTACCGCCGCCTCATGCACGAGATCGAGCAGCTCGTCGCTCACATCAACGGTGATCACAGCCAGCCCGGCTGGGTGCCCATCCACTACGTCCATCGCTCGTTGCCGCGCAAGGAGCTGCTCGCTCTCTACCGTGCGGCGAGCCTCGCCCTCATCACCCCGCTCAAGGACGGCATGAACCTGGTCTCCAAGGAATACTGCGCCGCGCGCACGGAGAACGATGGCGTGCTCATCCTGAGCGAGTTCGCAGGCGCCGCTCCGGAACTGCAGCGCGGGGCATTGCTCGTGAATCCCTATGACGAGATGGGCATCGCCGAGGCCATCAACCGCGCCCTGGCCATGGAAGCAACCGAAGAGCGACGGCGCATGATGCGGATGCGCGCCTGGGTCCGCCGTCATGACATCCTCCACTGGCGGGACAGCTTTTTCGCGGCACTCGATGGCAATCTGGAAGTCACTTCGCACTAGTCGAATGTTTGAGTGGCGCGGTCTTCCGAGGAGAGAAGCCTTCGTCCTGAACATAACCGAAAGTGGAGTGAAGGACCTGGCCCCGAGCGTCGCTCAAAGAACTTCTACGAATTCCGCCTCACTACGGTCTAAGCGGACCGGCGCAGCGGCGCCTGCCGCGGCAGCGTCATCACAAAGACGGTGCCGTGGTCCTCATCCTGCTGGCTGCTCGCCACATCGAGCCGCCCCTGGTGCTTCTCCACGATTCCCTTCGACACCCACAGCCCCAGGCCGGTGCCAGCATCCTTCTTGGTCGTGAAGAACGGCTCGAAGATATGGCTCAGCAAGGGGGTGGCGATGCCATGCCCGGTGTCGGAGATGGTGAGCCGTACCTCATCGTTCTGCGGCCGCAGCTCGATCGCGAGCACTCCGTTGGGCTCCATCGCATCCAGAGCGTTGGACATCAGGTTGGCTATCACCTGGCGAAGCTCGCCCGCGATGCCCTCCACCATGACACTCTCCATGCTGCGTACCACCCGTATCTGCCGCGCATCCAGCTTGCGCTGGTAGAGCGACACCACGTCGTTCGCCAGGTCGCACAAGTCAAAGGACTGCGGCACGTTGGACTCCCGGTAAAAGCCCAGCGTCTGGCTCACGATATGACTCACGCGACGCAATTCTTCGTTGGCCATCCGCAGATAGCGCTTGGAGACCACGGGCAATCCCTGTTCCTGCAGCGCCAGGTAGAGCAGATTGCCCACCGCTTCGAGCGGGTTGTTGATCTCGTGCGCTACGGTGGCGGCCAACCGTCCGGCCGCAGCCAGCTTCTCGGTTCGCTGCAGCAGGCCCTCGGCACTCTTGCGGTCCTGGATATCCGTCGACGCGCCAAACCAGTGCGCCACCTTGCCCAGTGCATCGATCAGTGGCTGCGCCCGTGCCAGCACCCAGCGGTAGCTGCCATCGGCGCGCCGCATGCGATGCTCTACCTCGTATGCACGCCTGCTGCGCAGCGCATCGACGAACACCTCCGCCGTCCGCTCGCGGTCCTCAGGATGAATCAGTTCCAGACCCCCGAACGGCTCCCTCGCCGGTTCGGTGCCGGTAAAGACACGCCACCGTTCGTTCACGTACTCCGGTTCTCCAGCAGGTCCTCCCACCCACACCATCGCCGGGATCGCCTCCATCAACTGCATCTGCGCCGCCTGGACCTCCTCTAATGCGTCTTCTGTCCGGTGCTGCGGCGTCAGATCTTCGATCACCGCGATGGCCGCCTGCGGCTCTCCCTGGGCGTCGCGCAACAAAGAGGTGCTGATGTGCACCCATAACTCATGGCCGCCTTTCCGTAAATGACGCCCTTCCAGGCGCAGGCTCTCCTGTTCACCCTGCAGCAGGCGGAAAAGCTGCGCGCTCACATCGCCAAGTTCCTCGGGGTGCTCCAGCGAGGCGAAGCTTCGGTTGAGGAGCTCCGGAAGCGAATAACCGGAGATCTCGCAGTATGCCGTATTCGCGTACTGGATCCTGCCCTCGAGATTAAGCATGACCATACCAGTGGTCACCGTCTCGATCGCGCCACGCAGGAGGGCGGTCGGGGACACTCCCCCGGCCACCATCTCATCCAGTATTGCCGGCAGCTTCCGCAAACAATTCCCCCTCCTCGCAATCCCCTGAGAAGCGTGCCGCAGGGGGACATAGTTAGGAATGCGCAATCGGCAACTTAAGATGGCCCGCGGGACCAGATCAGGTATCTCGAGTTACCATTTCCGCTTCTCAGTTAAGCTATCGTCAACATATCCAGGTCACGTAAGACCACCACGCTTCCCGCCGGCAGCAGCAGACAATCTCCCTCACAAACAACCCCGGGCACGGAGGCCAACAAGGCTCGGTAGTGGTGTATGAACGGCAGTTTTACCTCGGATGTGCCTGCATTGAAGACCACTTCGATCGGACTACGGGTCATCCATAGCCACTTCTGCTTCTCATCGAAGCGCACCCGTACTTCTGCTAAGTCTCCGCAGGTCAACGCACTTTCCTCGCGGCGCAGCCGGATCAGGCGGCGATACCAGTCCAGCATCTCGGCATGCACGCCTTGGTCACGCTCCTGCCAGCGCAGCTTCGATCGCAGAAATGTCTCCTCCGTCTGCGGATCGGGCACCTCTTCGGGCGACCAGCCGAAGGCCACGAACTCCTTCCGCCGTCCCTCCGATACCAGCCGTCCCAACTCCTTGTCCTGGAAATCAGTGAAGTACTGGAATGGCGTGGACGCCGCAAACTCCTCCCCGGCGAAGAGCATGGGCACAAACGGGCCGAGCAGCACCATCGCTGCCGCGATCTTCGCGCGCCCAAGATCGACCACCTGATTCAGCCGTTCGCCCTGCGCACGGTTACCTACCTGGTCATGGTTCTGGATGTAGCCCAGAAAGCGATCCGCCGGCAGCGCGCCGACCGGCCCGCCATGATCCCGTTTGCGATATGGCGAATACTGCCCCTGGTAGACAAAAACCTGCTGGATGGCCTTCGCAAGATCGGCCATGCTGCCGAAGTCCTGGTAGTAGCCCGTCGTCTCCCCGGTCAGGACCGTCCACAGCGCGTGATGAAAATCATCGCTCCATTGCGCATCCAGGCCATAGCCGCCCGCCTCTCGCGCCGTCACCAGTCGCGGATCGTTCAGGTCACTTTCCGCAATCACCGCATAGTGCTTGCCGGTGTGGTTGCCCAGCGCGAGCACGGCGTCCTCAAGCTGTCGCAGAAAATGCGTCGCCGAGCGGTCGATGAAGGCGTGCACTGCATCGATGCGCAGGCCGTCGAAGTGATAATCGCGTAGCCACATCAGCGCGTTTTGGATGAAGAACTCGCGCACCTCGGCCGATCCGGCATCTTCAAAGTTCACCGCCCCGCCCCACGGCGTCGTGTGATGATCCGTGATGTATCCGCCGAATTTTCCGGTGTAATTGCCGCTCGGCCCGAAGTGGTTGTACACCACGTCGATCAGCACCGCGAGCCCGCGTCCGTGGGCCGCATCGATAAATCGCTTTACAGCATCGGGACCTCCGTACGCTTCCAGTGGTGCGTACAGCGCAACGCCGTCATACCCCCATCCTCGCGCGCCCTCCGCCGCAGCCAGCGGCATGAGCTGTATGTGAGTGATGCCCAGTTCGCGCAGGTATTCCAGCCGCCCGATCGCCGCGTCCAGCGTGCCCTCCGGCGTAAACGTCCCCAGATGCAGCTCATAGATCACGCTGCTGCCCAGCGTCGGCGGCCGCCACCCCGCATCGCTCCACACGAAGGCCGAGTGATCCACCACCTGCGACAGGCCATGCACGCCATCC
>DASXGY010000018.1:0-2388 GCA_036488835.1 Acidobacteriaceae bacterium | reverse complement strand
CGGCAACGCTTCGGCAAAGGCACGGTGGGCGATGGCTGGTACAGCTTTGAGCACCAGGGCGTGCACTTTATTGGGCTGAACAATGTGCAGCAGATCGATGCGATGGGGAAGCTGGGGCCGGAGCAACTGCGCTGGCTGAAGAACGATCTAGGCTCTCTCTCCGCTTCGACTCCGATTGTGGTCTTCGCGCACATTCCGTTGTGGATGGTCTATCCGCAGTGGGGCTGGGGAACCGAGGACGGTGCGGAGGCGCTCAGCTACCTGAAGCGATTCGGTTCCGTGACAGTGCTCAATGGGCACATCCACCAGACGGTGCAGAAGGTGGAGGGCAATGTCGCGTTCCACACGGCAACTTCGACGGCCTTTCCGCAGCCCGCGCCCGGCTCCGCTCCTCATGGCGGACCGATGGTGGTTCCCGCAGGCAAGCTGGAGAGCGTGCTGGGCATCACCAAGGTCCGGTACATCGCGCGGCAGAGCCATCTGGCGATCGTTGACTCCTCGCTGGCGGAGAAGGCATGAGCGTTCTGGGGCGTGCAATCGTGATCTGTGTCGGCGCATTGCTTGGAGCGCTCGCATCGTTGCTGCTTGGCCGTACTCATCCTTTCGGAGACGCGCGGCTGTATGCGTCGCAATACGCGCCGCCAGAGATCCTGGAGCATGCGCCCATGCCTCCGGAGGTTCGCGCAATACTGACTGCGAAATGCGTGGACTGCCACTCGGCCGAGACGCCCGCTCCTCTGTACGGGCGGTTTGCGCCAGTATCGTGGCTGATGGAACGAGATATCGTGGAGGCGCGAGATGCCATGAACCTCTCTCAGTGGGAGAAGTACTCCGCGGAACAACAAGAGGTGCTCAAGGCAGAGATTGTGAGTCAGGCGAAGGCCGGCACCATGCCGCCAGTGCAGTATGGCGTGGTGCACTGGAAAACTCTCATCACGGATGCGGATGTCCAAGTGCTGACCCAGTGGGCGCGCGGAGAACCGGTGCGCATATCCGATTCGATGGGACAAGGGTTGACGGAAGGGGATGCGCTGCGGGGTAGGGAGATCTTCGAGCGGCGATGCACGGGATGTCACGCGATGGAGCAGGATCGCGAGGGGCCGCGGCTGCGCGGCGTCTTCGGCAGAACATCTGGCGCGGTGGCGGGGTTCGATTATTCGCCGGCACTGAAGAAGGCGCAGGTGGTGTGGAACGAGACCACGCTGGAGCAGTGGCTTGCCGATCCGGACACGCTGGTCCCGGGCAACAACATGGAATTTCACGTGGCCAAGCCACAGGAGCGTCGGGACCTGATTCGATTTCTGAAGGAGAGCGCCGGCAGATAGCTCATCTGCCGGCGCAATGAAGTCAGGGTTTCGGCGTCCTGGGTTGTACGGCGAGATCCAGCGGGTTGCTGATGGTGTAAGGCGAACCGGCGGCCTGGTTGGCGCCGGTGGGCGTCACGGTGAAGACGAAGAGCTTTCCGGCGCTCTGGCTGATGGCGTAAAGGTGATTGTCGTTGTCCCAGAAAACCTGGTCGACCTGGTCCTTGGTGAGCAGGCCGGTGTCGTGGGTGATGGGGCTTGCGCCATTGAAGTGGAAGACCTGCAGGCCCGCGGTGCCGGCGACGGCCAGCAGGTTGCCTGAGGGTGCCATGCCGACGCCGGTGACGGTGCCGACGGAGGCGGCCGGCATGTTGCCGACGGTGCTGGTGGTGGAGAGATTGCCAGAGCTAGCGGCCGTATAGGTTGCGAGTTGTGCCGGTCCATCCGGGCTGAAGGTGTTCTGGTTCACGGGCTGAAAGGTGATGGCGACGTGATTGGTCGGGTCGGCGGCAGCCTGCGAGGGGCAGAAGAAGTCGCCGGTTTTCGGAGCCGGTGTCGGCGCATTGATGCTGATCTTGCTCAGCAGGCCGCCGCTGCTGCGTTTGAAGCCGGCGATCTCCCAGTACATGTCGTTGAGGCAGACGGCGGTGTAGGCATACACGTTGTTGCCGATGAAGGTTGCGGGCAGATAAAACCATTCGCCAGAGGCGCCGCTGCCGATATTACGTAACCGCCCGCTGGACGTATTGGTGGCGAGAGACTGGTAGGAGTTGTTCGCGCAGGCGTTGCCGTCGAATTCCATGTCATAGAGCGATGCGCCGGTGTGGTCGAGAAACAAAGGGCCGGAGCTTCCGCAGTCGTCCTGGTTGTACTTCACGATGTCGGTCGAGGCGCTCCAGCGAAGTGCGCCATTGGCCTCGATGGCAAACCCGGCGACGTAAATGCCACTGCGGGTGGAGGCGTAGAGGTATTTTCCGTTGTTGGCCATGCTGGTGACGTCGTCCCGGAAGGGCGAGCCAGGCACCGGTGTGAGCCTGCCGTTTGCGGCCGCGGCAAAGCCGTGGATCTCATTGGTGCTGCTGCC
>DASXGY010000472.1:0-2613 GCA_036488835.1 Acidobacteriaceae bacterium | reverse complement strand
CCCGGTGATGATGTAGGCGATATAAAAAACGCTGGCCGCAAGAAAGACCTTCTCCACGCTCTTGTAGTCGCCGCGCACCGCCAGCAGCCACACCAGTAGCGCGCACACCGGCACCGAGATGTACTTGCTGATGTGAAACAGCTCCAGAGAGCCCGCAATGCCGATGAACTCTGTCATCACCAGACCGAAGTTCACGATCAGCAGAAGCACCATGGTGACAAACGTGGCCCGCAGCCCGAACTCCTCGCGGATCAGGTCGCTCAGGCCCTTGCCCGTCACCACCCCCATGCGCGCGCACATCTCCTGCACCACGATCAGCGCGACCGTGATAGGCAGGATGGTCCACAGCAGCGAGTAGCCGAATTGCGCGCCGGCTCCCGAATAAGTCAGAATGCCGCCCGCATCGTTGTCCACATTGGCGGTAATGAAGCCCGGCCCCAGCACCGCGAGGAACAACAGTATCCGGCCTTGCCATCGCTTCAACATGCGCTCATCCAGGATGAATTTGGGGGTGGGTTGTAAGAGTTAGCAGGAGAGCGCCAAGCAACGCCAGTGCGCACGTTCCACACGCGACCATACCAGAAGCAGGCGATTCTGATGAAGCGTCGCTTGTGCGATCAGGTTTGTCGGTCAGAATGCGTCTGAGATCCGAACCCCGAGGGATCCGAACCCCGAGGCGAGCTTGAACCTGTCGCCGCAACCGTGCAGCGGATGGCGTAGTGCGCAAAAACGCGCCGGGCGGCATACTGCTTGCATGCTCACCCTTGCCAAGGCCGCTCTGCTCGCCGTCGCGCTCCTCCCCTTGACTGCCTTCACTCAGGAGGACGCTATGAGTTCAGTGCCCCAATACACCGGCGACGCCCAGCTCAAAGTGCCGGAGAACTATCGGGAATGGATCTATCTCAGTTCCGGCTTCGACATGAGCTATAGCAAAGCCGCAATGGCAGCGATGGACCACCACATCTTCGACAACGTCTTCGTGAACCCTGCCGCCTACAAGGCATTTCTAAAGACCGGCACCTGGCCGGACAAAACCATGCTCGTCCTCGAGGTGCGCGGCGCGGAAGGAAGAGGATCCATCAACCAGAAGGGCAATTATCAGAGCACCGTCATGGGCCTTGAGGTGCACGTCAAGGACGAAGCGCGCTTCCCTGGCAAGTGGGCCTTTTTCGGTTTCGACGACCGCAAGACCGCCAAAATGATCCCCACAACGGCCGACTGCTACAGCTGCCACGCAGAGCATGCAGCCGTGGACACCACATTCGTCCAGTTCTATCCAACGCTGCTGCCTATCGCGAAGAGTAAGCAGACGCTCTCCGCCGCATATCTCAAAGAGCTGCCAACGCCCGCGCAGAAGTAGAGATGGGCTACCGCAGAACTCAGCGCCAAGCAAACGGATGCCCCGTGTCCCTATGTATGGCACATGGGATTCAGCCGGTGCGAACACCGTTGTGAACGTGAGTGACCAAAGGAAGCGAACCCCAGAGCTCGCGCCTCTGCCTGGATGGCAAATCCTCAGGTCCGCCCGCGCAGAAACGAGATCACATCATCCGCCTCGACAATCCCCACCAGCTTGTCCCCGCTGTTGACCACCGGCAAAGTCCGCAGGTTGTACTTGTCGAAGAGTTCCGCCACCTTGTCCTCGTCGGTATCTACGCGGCAACTGATCACCTGACTCTCCGTCAGTACGGCCAGGCGGCTCTCTGGCAGCGCCAGCATCAGGCGCAGCAGCGGCACGCTGCCCTTCAATGCACGATGCGCATCGACTAAGTAGACTTCGCTCACCGTCTCCGGATCACCCTCAAACTGCCGCAACGCCTCCATCGCATCGGACACCAAGCCCTCATGCGACACCGCGACGAAGTCCGTCGTCATGTAGCCTGCGGCGGAGTCTTCGCGGAACTCCAGCAGCTCCTCGACCTCATGCCGCTCCTCCGGCTCCATGCTGTCGAGAATTGCATCGGAGTGTGCCTCCGGCAGCTCCGCCAGCAGATCGGCCGCCGCATCGGGATCCATCTCTTCGACAATGTCCGCCGCGCCCTCGGAGCCAAGCGAGGCCAGCAGCGTGCGTTGCAGCTTCGGCTCCACCTCTTCCAGTGCCTCAGCCGCCGTCTCTTCATCCAGCGTCTGGAAGACTGCTTCCCGCTCCGCCGGCGCCAGCTCTTCCAGAATGTCTGCAATATCCGCCGGATGCATCTGCGCCAGCCGCTCGTGCTCGATCTTCAGCCGCACCCGCCGTGCCGGGTCGACTTCGATCACATCTACGAACTCCCAGGGAATGACCCGCGGCGGAATGCGGCTGGCAATCGCGGCAATGCGCGCCGCCGGCAGCAGACCCTTCAGCATGCGCCGCGTCGCGCCGCGCAGCCCCACCTCTACCTGCGTCACCTGCAGCGGTGTGCCGCGTTCCACCGCCTGCCAGCGCAGGTCCACATCGTTCACCCGGACCACCTTGCGTCCGTGAACGTCAATGATCTGCCGGTCCAGCAGATCCTGGCGCAGCAGCAGCGCATTCTCAATCTGACTTGCGGCCATCGGCTCGGTACCAGTTGCCATCACCAGGCCGCCCGCCTCGGTCAGGCTCAGCGCATGAATGTCGATATACTCGCGCCC
>DASXGY010000160.1:0-6328 GCA_036488835.1 Acidobacteriaceae bacterium | reverse complement strand
TCGAATGGCGGCGAGGCGACACTGCTGACCCCGGGCGAGTTCGAAGTCGACCACGTTGCGTTCAGCGTGGACCGCAAGCGCATCGTCTATTCCTCGAACCAACATGGCAGCGATCCGTTGGATGAAGACCGCAAGCACCTGTGGAGCGTGTCCGTCGCTGGCGGCGCACCGCAGGCGCTGACGCACGGCGATGGGATCGAGACCGAGCCGGCGATTGCGTCGAATGGCGAAGTGGCACTGGTGCGCATGGATGCGCGAGTGCCCGCGCGCGCCGCGGTAGTGGAGGCAGGCGGAGCTCGTGATTTGGCGCCGCAGACGATTCCTGCGGATTTTCCGGCGACGAAGCTGGTGATTCCGCAGCAGGTGATCTTCAGCGCGGCCGATGGTATGCGGATCCATGGGCAGCTTTTTCTGCCTGCTGATGGCAAGGCGAAACATCCGGCGGTGGTGTTCTTTCACGGAGGCTCGCGGCGGCAGATGCTGCTGGGCTGGAACCCTATGGGCTACTACTCCAATGCTTATGCGATGAACCAGTACCTGGCGAGCCGCGGCTATGTGGTGTTGTCCATCAACTATCGTAGCGGCATCGGTTACGGATTGAACTTCCGGCAGGCGCTGCACTTTGGTCCGGGAGGCGCGAGCGAATACAACGACGTGATAGGCGCGGGTTTGTATCTGCGGGGCCGCACGGATGTGGATGGGAGCCGCATCGGTGCCTGGGGCGGAAGTTATGGAGGATATCTGACGGCGCTGGCGCTGGCGCGCGCTTCGGATCTGTTTGCCGCCGGCGTGGACCTGCATGGCGTGCATGACTGGAGCCTGGAGGTTGATTTGTGGAAGCCGTCATCGGAGTTCACGTGGGACCGGGCCGCTGCTTCCAAATTAGCGTGGGACTCGTCGCCGATGGCATCGCTGGACACGTGGCGCTCGCCGGTGTTGCTGATCCAGGGAGACGATGACCGCAACGTGCTGTTTGCGCAGACGGTGCGGCTGGCGAATGCACTACGAGCTCGCGGTGTGCCAGTGGAAGAGCATGTGTTTCCGGATGAGATCCACGATTTCCTGCTGCATCGGGACTGGATGACGGCGTACCGGCTGGGTGCGGATTTCTTTGACCGGAAGCTGGCCGAGCCGGCTAAGTAGGCAGAGCTGGATCGGCAAACTTGTGCTACTGCGATCGGCCTGTTAGTCTTTTTGCAGCATGGCTTTCCGTTTGCACTGTCGCCCCTGTTGTTGTGCTTGTCCATCAAGCCACGGGTGGCAGTTCGCGCGCACTTAGTCCCGCGACAACTCTTCCACAAAGACACCCGTTGCTGATCAGCGCGGGTGTTCGTCGTTTCAGGGCACGATTCCCGGCAATCAGCATTCAACAAGGCACCCAACTGAGGTCCAATGCTGGCAACCGAGAATGCTTCGCCGCATCTGTCGTCATCGCCGCCGCAATCGCATCGGCTAAGCCATCTGCGCCTACTGGAAGCGGAGAGCATCCACATTTTGCGCGAGGTGGCTTCGGAGTTTGAGCGGCCGGTGATGCTGTACTCCATTGGCAAGGACTCGTCGGTGATGCTGCGGCTGGCGCAGAAGGCCTTCTTTCCGGGGCCGATTCCCTTCCCACTGCTGCATATCGATACGGGATTCAAGTTTGCGGAGATGCTTGCGTTCCGCGATGCGATGGCGCGCACTGTGGGCGCGGAGCTGCTGGTGTGGCGGAATGAGCCGGCAATTGCCGCGGGGACGAACCCTATTGCGCTGGATACGAAGCGCTGCTGCGGACTTCTGAAGACCCAGGCCTTGCTGGATGCGCTGAAGCACTACGGGTTCGACGCAGCGTTTGGCGGCGCGCGGCGCGATGAGGAGAAATCGCGCGCAAAGGAGAGGATATTTTCCTTCCGGGACAACGCGGGACAGTGGGACCCGAAGAACCAGCGGCCGGAGTTATGGAACCTCTATAACTCGCGCATTCATCCGGGCGAAAGCATCCGCGTCTTTCCGCTTTCCAACTGGACCGAGATGGATGTGTGGCAGTACATCCATGAGGAAGAAATTCCGATCGTCGATCTCTACTTTGCGAAGCCGCGGCCGATGTATGTGCGAGGCGAGGCGTTGCTGCCCATAGAACAGGCGTTCGTGGCGCGACTCGGAGAGAAGCCGCAGATGGTGCGGAGCCGGCTGCGCTCGCTGGGCTGCAGCCCGTGCACGGGAGCGATTCGGTCGGATGCGGACACGCTACCGAAGATCATCGCGGAGCTGCTGTCGTTCCGATCGTCGGAACGGGCGAACCGGGTGATCGATCACGATCAGGAAGGCTCGATGGAGATCAAGAAGCGGGAGGGCTATTTCTAAAATGGCCTGCACATTGACACAATCCGATTTGCGGCCGCAGGCGGATGTTTTCTCCATCGAGGCCTTTCTGGCGCTGGATCGCGAGAAAGATCTACTCCGCTTCTCGACTGCGGGATCGGTCGATGATGGAAAATCGACGCTGATTGGCCGCCTCTTGTACGACACGCAAAGTGTGTACGACGACCAGGTGCTTTCGATTCGGGGTAAGGGCACGACGGGGCAGCAGCTTGATTTTGCGTTGCTGACAGATGGCCTGCGTGCGGAGCGCGAGCAAGGGATCACGATCGACGTTGCCTATCGCTACTTCTCCACGGCGCGACGAAAGTTCATCATTGCGGACACGCCGGGGCACGAGCAGTACACGCGCAATATGGCGACCGGAGCATCCACGGCAGATGCGGCGATCGTGCTGGTGGACGCGCGCAAGGGCGTCTTGCCGCAGTCGCGCCGGCATGCTTACATTGCGACGCTGCTAGGCGTTCGGCACGTGATTGTGGCCGTGAACAAGATGGACCTTGTTGGCTACGATGCTGAGATATTTTCTTCCATTCGCTCGGAGTTCGAGGGCTTTGCTCGATATGCCGCGGCGGAGACCGGCCACACTGCAGAGCTGCATTTTATTCCGGTAAGTGCGCTGCTGGGCGTGAATGTGGTGCGCACGTCGAATGACACACCCTGGTATGACGGTCCTTCCCTGCTGGAACTGCTCGAGTCGCTTCCTGCGATAGAACGGCAACGTAACGCGGCAACATTTCGGCTGCCGGTGCAGCGTGTGATCCGACCGCATCAGGGTTTTCGCGGCTTTGCGGGGCAGATTGCGTCCGGAGAGATTCGCGTCGGCGATCGGGTGAGCGTTCTACCCTCGGGAAAAGCGTCGCGGGTCGAGCGCATTGTGACGTATGACGGCGATCTGGAGATTGCGCATGCTCCGCTGTCCATCACGTTGACGCTCGAAGATGAGCTGGATATCAGCCGTGGCGATTTACTGACGCGCGCAGGTGAGGAGGCTCCGGTGGCGCGGCGATTTGCGGCATCGCTGGTGTGGATGGATGCGCGTCCGCTGGACGCCGCACGCCGTTATCTGCTGAAGCATGCGAGCCAGACAGTGCCGGCGGAGGTGCGGCTGCGGCATCGCGTAAATCTGGAGCAGTCGGCGAGCGAAGCAGCGCGGTTGCTCGAAATGAACGGTATTGGGATAGCTGAAATTGAGACGCGTCGACCGATTGCGGTTGAGCGCTATAGCGACAATCGCACGCTGGGCGCCTTTGTCCTGATCGATGCGGAGACGAATGCGACCGCGGGCGCAGGCATGATCCGCGAAATCCTGACGGACGATGAAGCGGCTGTCCATGCAGCACCAGTCACTCCACTGGAGCGCGCGACGCGATGGGGACATGCGGGAGCGGTGCTGCGCTTGATCGCGCCGGCCGCAGTAGCGCATGCACTGGAGCGTGCTCTGCTGCAAGCAGGAGCCTTCGTCGTGCGGCCGCCGGATGACGATCCGACGACGCCGGGGATTCTTGCGGATGCGGGGGCATTGGTGTTGGTGGTGGAAGAAAAGAGCCACCTAGTTTCGCTCCGCATCGGCAGTTCGCACGCAGAATTCGTGCCGCGCGCGGGAAACGTACAGGCCGTCGCCAATCTGCTGAGTCTGTTGCGGCAGGCAAAGGTGCTGGATAGGGAGCGTGCGCGATGAGTGTTCTGTCTGCGGGATTGGATGCGAAGCTTGCCCATGTCACGGAGCAACTACGAGAGACGTTCGCTGATGCTCCGGAGGCCGACGATGTGTGTCTCACATGCAGTTTTCAGGCAGAGGATGTGCTGCTACTGAAGCTGGCTCTTGAGTTGCGGCCGCAGCTACCGACCTTGTTCCTGGACACGGGCTATCACTTCGCGGAGACCTATGCGTATCGCGATCATATTGCGCGCGAGTGGAATGTGCGACTGATCAACCTGCTGCCACTGACGACGGTGGCGGAGCAGGAGGCACAGTATGGGCTGCTCTATAAATCGAGCCCGGACCAATGCTGCGCCGCGCGCAAGGTAGAGCCATTGTTTCGCGCGGTGGCGAATTACAAGGTGTGGATCACCGGCCTGCGGCGGGAGCAGGCGAAGACGCGCGCCGCGTTGGAGGAGTCGGCACTGTTTACGCTTCCTCGCGGCGGGCAAGTGCTGAAGCTGAGCCCGCTGGCGCACTTCACGACGGCGGATGTGTGGCACGCGTGCGAGGAGCTTGGCATTCCGCTGCTGCCGCTGTATGCACGCGGCTATTCGTCGATTGGCTGCGAACCCTGCACTTCTCTTCCGCTCGATCCGGGCGATGCGCGCTCGGGCCGATGGGCCGGGCGCAAGGTGGAATGCGGCATTCACATTGAAGCTGCGAAGTAAGCGCAGCACGGGCAGTTGAGGATGGAAGCGTGGAATACCTGATCGGGTTCGTCATCGCGGTCTTCATCGCACTCACAGGCGTTGGCGCCGGCACCATTACGACGCCGCTGCTGGTGCTGATGCTGGGCGTGCCCGCTGGAATCGCGGTGAGTGTCGGACTGATGTTCTCAGCGGCGGTGAAGCTGGTGTTACTGCCAACACAGATCTGGCGCAGGCAGGTCTCGTGGCGCACACTTGCCTACATGCTGGTGGGAGGGGTGCCCGGCGTCCTGGCGGGCGCATTCCTGCTGCATCGGTTTGTCGATAGCGGTGCGAAGCAACTTGTAAACGGAACGCTCGGGGTGGTTCTCGTCCTTACCGCTCTGTGGCAGATCTTCTTTTCGTTTCGCCCGGTGAAGCAGGAACGAGATACCCGCGATCGTGCGCGGCTGCTGCCGTGGCTGATGCTGCCGGTGGGCGCGGAGGTTGGCTTTTCGTCGGCAGGCGCCGGCGCGCTGGGGAGTGCCGCGCTGTTAGCGCTGACGCCGCTGGCACCGGCGCAGGTGGTGGGCACCGATATTGCGTTCGGCTTTCTGACGTCATCGCTGGGAAGCGGAGCGCACTGGTTTGCCGGTGCAGTGGATGCGCCGCTGCTGATGCATCTAGTTGCGGGCGGACTGGTGGGTGCGGCGCTGGGCACGGCGCTGGCAGGCAGCGTTCCCAAGCGCCCGCTGCGATTCGCGCTATGGGTGTGGCTGCTGGTGATTGGCGGCATCTTTTTGTATCACTCGGCACAGCGACTGTAGGGTTAGACGGCTGCAGCGTCTTTGCCCCTACCGATCGTCGCGTTGTTAATGAGAGGCTTTGCCCAGAAGCCGACGCTCCAGACATAGCCGAAGGTGAGATAGAGCAGCGACATACCGATGCGCAGCCCCAGGCGATCGCCGATGCGACCGATGACCAGGGTCACGATGGCGCCGCCCATGATGCCGGTGGTGAGGATGCCGGTGAAGGAGCCGTGGTACTCCGCGACGGAGTTGAGCGCGAGTGAGATGAGGATGGGCCACATGACGGATGCGGACAGGCCGACGAGAGGAAGCGCGATAACTGCGATCGACGCGGAGCCGAAGAGGCCCAGTGAGAGAAGGAGGAGCGCGCCGGTGGCGGCGACAATCAAGATGCGGCGGCTGTCAAAGATGCGCAGGAGGAATACTCCGACGAAGCAGCCGAGGGTCATCAGACCCCAGAACCACGAGACCGCACGGGCACCCGTCGTGTGTGGATCGTAACCGTGGTAGTGGCTTAGGAACTGCGATATCCAGTTGGCTGTCCCCTGCTCGCAGCCTACATAGGCGAAGATGGCGAGGAAATAGAGCCAGACAAGGCGCCGCCGCGCGAGGCTGTTGTACATCGCGAGCGTACCGGGGCGTTCCTCCGCAGTGTGCTTGACGGCGGGAAAGCGCGCGAGCGAGAGGATGATCACCATGGCGAGCGCGACGGCGGCGAAGAGCCAATAGAGCGACACCCAGGGCAGCTGCGGCGGCGTGATTTGCTTAAGCACGCGGAGGAGTGGATCTGTGTGCTGCCCTACCGTTGGAAGATTCAGGACGAGATAGGA
>DASXGY010000156.1:0-4112 GCA_036488835.1 Acidobacteriaceae bacterium | reverse complement strand
TGCTATAGCAGCCCAGCGGCGGAGAAGTTTGCCGAAGAGACCGGCATAGCGTTCCAGTTGACCAACATCTTGCGCGATGTCCGCGAAGATGCGGAGCGCGGCCGCGTGTACATCCCGGAAAACGATCTCAAAGGAGCGGGGACCAATGCTGTTGAGCTGGCCCATGTGAAGACGGGCAGGGAACTTACCGAGCCGCAGCGGCTGGCTTTGGCCGGGATTGCGAGGCGCGCACGTGCCTACTACCACTCGGCGGATCGGCTGTTACCCCTGATCAGCGCGGACAGCCGTCCTGCCCTGCAGGTATTGGTGAAAATCTATTCGCGACTGCTGCAAAGAATTGAGGAGCAGCGCTTCGATGTGTTTACCGCGCGCGTGCAGGTTCCGACGTGGCGGAAGCTGCTCATCCTTTCCGGCGGCTTGCTGCGAATGTTGCCGCTGCGGCTGCGGGGAGCAGCGCGATGAGCGACACGCGAGGCACGCGCCGTGTCGGAGTGATCGGCGGCGGCGTGGCTGGACTGGCGGCGGCTTGTGCGTTGGCGCAAGACGGCTACGCAGTGGAGCTGTTTGAGCAAAGGCCCTACGTCGGCGGACGCGCTTCATCCTATCTCCATCCCGGCGTTGGTGAAGTCATCGACAACTGTCAGCACATTGTCCTCGGCTGCTGCACCAACATTCTGGACCTGCTGCGGCGTGCGAGTGCGGAAGATGCAATGCGCTGGTCCGAAGGCATCACCTTTCTGGAACCCGGTGGGAGGCGGACGAAGTTGAAGCCCGCGCGACTTCCCGCTCCGCTGCACAGCACACCCTCGTTTTTGATGGCCAAGGCGCTCCGGATGCGCGACAAGATCGCGATCGCACGAGCCATCGCAGCGTTTCTCAGGGGCAGCCGCCCGGAGGATGACCGGCAGAACTTTGCGGATTGGTTGCGCAACACAGGGCAGACGGCGCAGGCGATAGAGCACTTCTGGAAGCCCGTCTTGTTCAGCGCTTTGAACGAAGACCCGGAGCGCATCTCCGTGCGTTATGCGGCGAAGGTCTTTCGTGAAGCATTTCTATTCTCGGCGGAAGCGGGTCGCATGGGAGTACCGCGCGTGCCGTTGAGCGAGATGTACGGTCATGTCGCAGCGGCCATAGAACGTGCCGGCGGCGAAGTTCACCTTCGAAGCCGGGTAGAGAAGCTGTGCCGGGACGAGGCAAGAGGGCGGTGGCGGCTTCGCGTCGGAGAGCGAACCGACAACTTCGAGGCGGTCGTGCTGGCGCTGTCTTTTGAAGGAATGCAGAAGTTGCTTCCGGCGCTGCCGGAGGGCCCGCCGCGCGCTCGGCTGGAGGGGCTGCTGGCAGGTTTCAGCCATTCGCCGCTCACGGGGATACATCTCTGGTTCGACCGCGAGATTACAGAGCTGGAACACGCGGTGCTTCTCGACACTACCGTGCAGTGGCTCTATAACACCTCGCGCATCCAGCCGGAGCGCCAATCGCTGCGTGATGGCTATCTGATAGAACTAGTCGTCAGCGCGTCGAAGTCGCTGGTCTCGATGGAGCGGCAGGCGGTCATCGATCTGGCTCTTCGAGAGCTGGCGCTGTTCTTTCCTGCGATGCAGCAGGCGCGGCTCCTGAAGGCGGCTGTGGTGAAGGAGGTTCGTGCGACTTACTCGATCGTGCCCGGATTGGATGCATGCAGATCCGAAGCGGAGAGCGGCTGGCCCGGACTTTTGCTGGCTGGCGATTGGACGGCCACAGGATGGCCTTCCACCATGGAAGGCGCGGCGCGCAGTGGGTATCTGGCGGCAGAGGCGGTGAGTCGCGCGTCTGGCGATCGAAAGCAGTACCTTGTACCGGATCTGCCTAGGCGGGGACTCATGCGTTTGCTACCGTAGTGGCTGTTCACTGCGTTATGCAGATGGGTCATGCTTCATCCCAAGCAACGGCGCCTGAATTGAGGCGAAGGAGCCTTCATGGAGTTTTATCCGATAGAGGACTACGGTGTGATCGGCAACATGCGGTCGATTGCGCTGGTAGGCACACATGGTTCGATCGACTTCTTCTGCTTTCCGCGTTTCGATTCGCCTACTGTATTCGCAGCGTTGCTCGACCCGGAAAAGGGTGGCTTCTTCTGCATCCAGCCTGAGTTGGATGGAGAGAACAGCAAGCAGCTCTATCTGCCCGAGACCAATGTCCTGATGACCCGGTTTCTCTCCGAAACCGGCATAGCCGAGATCACCGATTTCATGCCGATCCTCAAGGACGATGTACGGAACCAGTTGATCCGGAGCGTTTCCGTTGTCCAGGGCAAGATCAACTTCAAGCTTGAATGCTGGCCACGGTTTGATTACGCACGCCGCAAGCACACGGTGGAACGGCGCGGCGATGGTGTCGTTTTTCGGCCTGAAGGTGAGGGCATTCTCCCGATGGTGCTGCAGGCTTCCATCCCGCTTGACGTGAAAGAGGATGGCGTTGTGACTACATTCGCGATGAAGGAGGGCGATCAACTGTATTTTCTCTTCAGCGAGGACTGTGCCGAAGTGGAGACACATCTCGACGAGCAGCTGATGAAGCAGCGATTCGACGAGACCGTTGACTTCTGGCGCAAATGGTCGGGGAAGTCGCGCTACAGCGGACGCTGGCGTGAGACCGTGAACCGCTCCGCGCTGACGCTCAAGCTGATGCAGGATCACGAGTACGGCTCGATTGTCGCGGCGCCTACATTCGGGTTGCCGGAGCACCCGGGTGGGGAGCGCAACTGGGACTACCGATACACGTGGCTGCGCGATGCCTCGTTCACGCTGTACGCCATGATGCGCCTGGGTTACGTGGAAGAGGCGCAACAGTTTCAGACATGGCTGGGCTCGCTGCTGAACTACGACTCCGAGCAGGGGCCGTTGCAGGTTCTGTACGGCATTGACGGACGCCATGAGGTTCCAGAGGAGACGCTGGATCATCTGCGCGGTTACATGGACTCGCGGCCGGTACGCATTGGCAATGCAGCTTTCAGCCAGCTGCAACTGGATATCTACGGTGAGATGATGGACGCCGTCTATCTGGCCAATAAGTATGGGGAGGCTACCAGCCACGACGGCTGGCTCTCGCTGAAACGCATGCTGGAGTGGCTGGCGAAGAACTGGCGGCGGCCCGACGAAGGTATCTGGGAGGTGCGCGGCGGCCGGCAGAACTTCCTGCATTCGCGGTTGATGTGCTGGGTCGCATTCGATCGGGCGATCCGGCTCGCAGACAAGCGCTCGCTCCCGGGTCCGGTTGACTGGATGATAGCGACGCGCGATGCCATTGCCGACGATATACACAACAACTTCTGGAGCGAAGAGTGCAAGTTTTTCGTGCAGCGTCAGGGCTCGACCGACCTGGATTCAGCTGTCCTGCTAATGCCGCTGATGCGCTTCATCAGCCCGACGGATCCTCGCTGGATCGCTACGCTCAAAGCGATCGAAAAAGAATTGACCGTCGACACGCTCGTCTATCGCTACAAGACGGAGACTGGCCTGGACGGCCTTGCCGGCGCGGAGGGTGCGTTCACGGCCTGTTCGTTCTGGTTTATCGAGTGCCTTGCACGCGCCGGAGAGCTGGACAAAGCGCGGCTGCTTTTTGAGAAGATGCTGGGCTATGCCAACCATGTCGGGTTGTATGCGGAGGAGCTGGGCAGAAGCGGACAGCATCTGGGAAATTATCCGCAGGCGCTGACACATCTGGCGCTGATCAGCGCGGCGACGTATTTAGATCGAGCGCTTTCCGGCGATCAGCCAAACTGGAGATGAGCACGAGGTAGCGCAACAAGCGCGTGGCATTGAGAGCGGTTAGTGCTTGAGCAGGGCCACGCCGCAGCAGACGAAGATGGCAGCCACCCAGCGACGCTTGTCCACGCGTTCCTTGAGGAAGATGCGGGCGGCGATGGCATTGGTGACGAAGGTGAGCGATCCGACGGCTGGGGCTACCAGACTCACATCCGCATGACTCAGGGTGAAGAGAAGCGAGAAGAAGCTGACCGCCATGGCAGTGAAGCCAGCGAGGAAACGAGCATTGCGAAGCACGGTAAGGATGGTGCGAAGCATGCCGTCGCGCGCCTTGATCAGGTCCAGATCGCCGATCTGACGGAATGCGGA
>DASXGY010000435.1:0-4670 GCA_036488835.1 Acidobacteriaceae bacterium | reverse complement strand
ACGGCCGGTCCTGCGTTCTTGTAGCAAGTTAGCCCACAGCCGCGCTGCGATTGTATTCCCTGAGTTACAGTAATAGGTTGCGTTTTTGCGCGTCCCAATCTTCTGTAGAGGTCCCTATGAAATTATTGCCACTCGTCCTTCGCCGTCCGGCTGCCCGGCTGGCCGGCATTGCCGCCACACTTTTGTTATTTGCCGCTCCTTCGCTGGTGGCGCAGCGGCTGCCTACGAATGTGCGGCCGGAGCACTACACGCTGCACCTGACGCCGGATCTGAACAAGGCGACCTTCAGCGGCGAGGAGACGATAGACGTAACGCTGGCGCAGGCGGCCGACTCGATCACTTTGAACGCGGCGGAGATTCAGTTCCAGTCGGTAACGGCAAGTCGGGGGACCGCGAATGCGGGCAAGCGCGAGATGAAGGCGGATGTGTCGCTGGACGAGGGAAAGCAGCAGGCGACCTTTGCGTTTCCGGGCACGCTGCCGGCGGGGCCGGTGAAATTGAAGATCGCGTACACCGGCATCCTGAACAGCAAGTTGCGCGGATTCTATCTGTCCAAAGCCGAGGGACACCGCTACGCGGTGACGCAGTTTGAGTCGACGGATGCGCGGCGCGCCTTCCCATCGTTCGACGAGCCGGACTTCAAGGCCACCTTCGATGTGACGATTGTTGCGCCGAAGGAAGATACGGTGATTTCGAACACGAACGTGATCTCCGATACGGCAGGGCCGGTCCTTGGCGAGCATACGGTGCAGTTTGCGCGGACGCCGAAGATGTCCACGTACCTGATGGCGTTCCTGATTGGCGACTTCAAGTGCATCGAGGGTTCGAGCGATGGGGTGCCGATCCGCGCATGCGCTACGCCAGAACGGGTGCAGTACGCGCACTTCGCGCTGACGTCAGCGGAGTACATCCTGCACTACTACGACACGTATTTCGGCATCAAGTATCCGATGCCCAAGCTGGACATGATCGGCATCCCGGACTTTGAAGCGGGAGCGATGGAGAACTTTGGCGCCATCACCTATCGCGAGGCGGACATGCTGGTGGACGAGAAGAATGCGCCGGTAAGGGCGAGGGCGGAAGTGGCGTCGGTGGTGGCGCACGAGATGGCGCATCAGTGGTTCGGCGACATGGTGACGATGAAGTGGTGGAACAACATCTGGCTGAATGAGGGCTTCGCTACCTGGATGTCGAACAAGCCGCTGGAGGCGTGGAAGCCGGAGTGGCATATCGACGAGCAGGTAGCGACCGACATGAACGGGGCGATGAATCTGGATGCGCAGAAGGTGACGCGCACGATTCGCGCAGAGGCGAATACGCCGGACGAGATCAACGAGATGTTCGACGGCATTACGTATGAGAAGGGCGCGTCGATCCTGCACATGGTGGAGAACTACCTGGGCGAGGAAACCTTCCGCCAGGGCGTGCACAACTACCTGCAGGCGCACATGTACGGCAATGCGACGGCAGAAGACTTCTGGGATGCGCAGACGGCGAACAGCCATAAGCCGGTCGACAAGATCATGGAGAGCTTCATCACCGAGCCGGGAGTGCCACTGCTGAGCTTCGGCAAAGTGGCGAACGGCGAGGTGGAGGTGACGCAGAGCCGGTTCTTTCTGAATCCGAAGACGGCACCGGAGAATACGGGCGACCAGACGTGGACGGTGCCGGTGTGCTTCAAGACCGAGGGTGCGCAGCGCGACTGCGAACTACTGAGCGCCAAGCAAGGCACGCTGAAGGTGCCACAGGCGCCGCTCTTCTACGCGGATGGCGGTGCGGCGGGCTATTACCGTTCCGCGTACACGCCTCCGGACTATGAGGCGCTGCTGTCGCGCGTCTCGACGTTGACGGCTCCGGAGCGCGTCAACGTGGTGGGCGACGAGCTGGCGCTGATGAGTGCGGGCAAGAGCAAGGCGGGAGATTTCCTGTCGCTGGCAGGGAGCCTGAAAAACGACGACAGTGCGGCGGTGACGCAGAACGTGATCCGCGGCATCCAGACGCTGTGGGCGCGAGTGGCCGCCAGCGATGCCGAGCGCAAGGAGCTTTCAGCATGGGTGGTTTCGACCTATAGCCCGCGGCTGTCCAGCCTGGGTGAGCCGCAGGAGAGCGACACGCCGGAGCGGCAGCAGTTGCGCGCGGAGCTATTCGGGGTGGTGGGCGGTATCGGCCAGGACACGAAAGTGATTGCCGAAAGCAAGCAGCTTGCGCAGGCGTATCTCAGTGATCCAGCCAAAGTAAATGCGACGCTGGCAAGCGCTGCGATGGAGGTTGCGGCGACCAACGGCGACGCGGCGTTTTTCGATCAGCTGCAGAAGACGGCAGAGACGTCGAAGGAGCCAGGAATCGCAACTGGCGCACTGTACGATCTGGCACGGTTCAAGGATCCGGAGCTGACGCGCCGTGCGCTGGAGTATGCGGCTTCGGGCAAGGTGCGCAACCAGGATTCGATCCGCCTGTTTGCGATCGCGCTGCAGAGCCCGAATACGCAGGCGACGGCGTGGAAGTACATTGAGGACAACTGGACGAAGGTGCAGACGCAGTTCACGATGTTTACCGGGGGCTACCTGGTGGGTTCGACGAGCGGCTTCTGCACAGCGGAGCAGCGCGATCAGGTGAAGGATTTCTTTACCACGCACAAGGTGGCGGCTTCAGCCAATGCGCTGACGCGGTCACAGAACGCAATCAACGACTGCGTGGACCTGCGCGCGGAGCAGAGCTCCAACCTGAAGCAGTGGCTGAGCGCAGGCGCGTCGGGGCAGTTGTAAATAGCGGTATCGATGTAGCGGCTGGCGTGAAGCGATCTTCACGCCAGCTTTTTTAGTGCGCGGGGCCAGCGTTCGCTTCCTGGCTTTCCTTCTTTTCCGTCTTGGTGCGTGTGCGCCAGAAGTCGTCCTGGGCGCGGGCCCGCGCGGCTCCGTAAAACTCGGGATAGCGCTGGCGTGCTAATTCCCTGGGCATCTCTTCCACCTGGGTTACCTCGACGTGCCTCACCTGATGCCAGGGATAGATGAAGCGGCCATGGACGAGAAAGCCAGACTCCGACCAGCTTTGGACGAGAGACTCCACCTCGCTTTTTACATCCTGCTCATGCTGGATGGGCAGCAGTTCAAAGGACTCGCCGCCGACCAGGTGGGCGCGCAGTTGCGCGATGAGCAGCACCTGCGATTGGTTGTTGTCATTTGTATTGGATGGATTCGCCACGCGGGTCTCCTGTCACCTTTCTGGTTAGGATGCGGCGAAGCGTCAGCCGAGGCCGATGCGAGCTGGGGTATTCTGCTGACATTGATGATTTAGACGCTGTTTTGGAGGCGCCGATTGGCTGCGATCCCCCGCTTTGTTGCCGCTGTCTGCTTAAGTTTCACCATTGCTGTTGGCCATGTTGCGCTGCACGCGCAGGTAGAGAAGGCGGACGACGCAAAGGCCGAGCATAAGGATGACAAGCAGATACCGGTGCCGCCGGAGTCGGCAGCGGTGACGCATCACGAGTGGAAGGCGGCAGGTGCGCCGGTAGCGTATACGGCGACGGCGGGCAATCTGGTCATCCACGATGACGACGACAAGCCGTATGGCAGCGTTTTCTATGTGGCGTATACGAAAGATGGCGTTGCCGATGCGGGAACGCGGCCGATCACGTTCCTCTACAACGGTGGTCCGGGGGCGGCGACGATCTGGCTGCACATGGGCTCGGTGGGGCCGGTGCGGGTGGTGACGTCGAGTCCAGCTGCGACGGGTTCGGCGCCTTACAAGCTGGTGCCCAACGAATACAGCTTGCTGGGCAAGACCGACCTGGTGTTCATCGATGCGGTGGGGACCGGCTTTTCGAAGCCAGTGGGCAAGGCGACGGAAAAGGACTTCGCGGGCACGGATGAGGATGTTAAGGCGTTTGAGAAATTCATCGAGCGCTACATCACGGTGAACAAGCGCTGGAACTCGCCCAAGTATTTGATGGGCGAGAGCTATGGCACGACGCGCTCCGCCGCGCTGGCCGATGCGCTGCAGGAGAAGGGAATCGAGCTGAACGGTGTGGTGCTGATCTCGTCGATTTTGAATTACGGCGTGCTCATGCCGGGTTACGACACGAATGCGATTGTCTATCTGCCGTCCTATGCGGCGATTGCGTGGTTCCACAATAAGCTGGCGCAGAAGCCGGCGGATTTGAAGTCATTTCTGGAAGAGGTGCGGCGATATGCGCGCGGGCCGTATGCTGAGGCGCTGGCGCAGGGCGATACGCTGCCGGAGGCGGAGAAAGACGCGGTGGCGCAGAAGCTGAGTGCCTATACAGGGCTGAGCGTCGAGTATTTGAAGCAGACTAACCTGCGCATCAATCCGTCCCGTTTCCGCAAGGAACTGCTGCGCGGCGAGCGCGAGATCATGGGGCGATACGACGCGCGCTTTGAAGGAACAGACGTGGATGCCGCGGGCGAGACGCCAGCGTACGATCCGTCGGATACGGGGATCTCCGGCGCATTTGTGGCAGTCTTTCACGATTATCTGGCGCACGATCTAAACGATCCCACGGCGGATACGTATTATGTCTCAGGGCCGAAGGTGAATGAATCCTGGAACTGGAAGCACAAGGTGCCCGGCCGCGGGAGCCCATTGCAACTACCCTATGTGGCGGGCGATCTGGCAGATGCGATGCGCAAGAACCCAAAGCTGAAGGTCTTCTC
>DASXGY010000415.1:0-10111 GCA_036488835.1 Acidobacteriaceae bacterium | reverse complement strand
GGCTGCATACACCACCGTTCCCGCCGGCGCTTTGATGGCGAGAAGCTCGTGCGGCATCACCGTATAGTTGCGACCGTCAATCTTCACATCGCGAAACAATGTGCTCTGGTTCACCAGGGTCACATAGACCCGCGCGTCCTTCGCGTGCGTTGGGCGACGGTTACTAGTCGTTGCTGCCGCTGATGCTGATGCGACGGTGCAAATTGACAAAGCAAGAAGAGTGAATGAGCGAAGCATAGGTCCCTCTCTATGGGTCGTCGGAATTGAATTCCTGCCAACGAGGAGAACCATAGCGGCTGCGCAGAGCCCATGGGCGGCCAAAGCTACCACTGGCCTCGGCCGTGCGTTGAGCCGTGCATTGGTATCGCCAGGCCGGTGTGTCGCGGGTGTCTTTTCGACGCGGAATGATTCGGATGACTCGGACTGGCTCGCCAGTCTCAAGTGCGCATGCGATCTAGATCACGCGTGCTGCACGAACTCCGTGCGATACTTCGCGGCCAGCGCGCCAGCCTTCATTTTCAATGCTGCCTCTGCCGCTTCGTCCAGCGGCGGCGGAGGTGTCGTTCTCGTCGCAACCCGAGCCCCGACCTCTCTGAAGAAATTCTCCTGTCCGGCAGGCGCGCACGTACACAGCGCCCGCACCGGCTTGTCGGACGCATTGTGGATCTGGTGCGGCGCATTCGCGGGAATGTGAATCGTTTCCCCGCCGCGCACCGTCTGCGTCACCCCGCGAAACGTAGCCTGCAACTCACCCTCCAGGATCACGAACGTCTCCTCGAAGTCATGGCGATGTGGCGGAGGGCCGCCTCCCGGCGGTATGTGCATGTCAATCAGGCAATAGCGCCCCGCCGTGTCCTCGCTCCGCAGCAGGATGGTGTACGTATCGCCCACCAGCGCAACATGCTCGAGCGACGCATCCGTATCCGGCCGCGCCACCACCAACCCGCGTCGAGGATCGTCATCAGGAATCGCGGAACTGGAAGATGTGTCAGCCATGGCGGTACCCCTTAAATTCGCATTGCTCGAGGCAAGCGTCGTGAGCGCGCAGTGGAGGCGCACAATAAGTTCAGATAGAGCGCGATGTCAGCGAGCGAACCCGCAGTCTCACCGTTAGCCCAGCAGCCGAAGGTAAACAATCGTCTGGGCACCATTCTCTGGAACGGCAATGACAAGAATGTGGCTGCTGCTCGGTGGATCCATTTTTCGGCCTGACTTCACACGCATCCCTGTATCAATGACGGCCTTGTCCCCGACAATGAAATTCTCCGTCTGGCCTTCCGTGGTCGCAACTGTCAGGCGATGGGTGTGCTTGTCGAAATGTGTGACTGTGCCCGTTGTCTTTTCGAAAGGACCTGCCCCCAGGTCTTTGACCGCAACTGCTGTTTGGGTAGCCACAGTACCGTAGTAATAAATCACCGCGAAGGCATCGGATTTATGAAAGTCTGCGGCAGGTGTGCTGTCGTCACGCAGGTCTTTATCGAAGTCGATAGAAGGGTGCGATTTTCCCTCTAGGGAAAACGTCTGGCTGACTCCATTGGCCGTTGCCGTCAACTCCGTGGCGCTGACGGACCGAACCGTTCCTGTCATCGCATGGACAATCATCTGACCCCAGGCGCGGGCATTCCCCAGACCCGGGATCGTTGCAACGATGCACGTGATGATGAAGACTCTCCAAGACATAGCACCCCCCACAAAGTCAGTGCTTGGTCATTCTTCCGACCGGCACGACGCAAGTATCTTCCGATTCCGTCTCATGATAGCGCCGTTAGGCAAATGGACCGCTCTTTCGCGAGCAAACGGCGGCATTGTCGTCGGCCAACCTATACGACGGAGATTTCTTGTCCAGGAAAGCGGGCATCGCTTGCGCCCGATCCCACCGCCACATCCGCCCAGCACGCACAGAGCCGGAGATCACAACATGCGCATATAATCCCCCCGCCCGAGGAGGGCCACAGAAGATGCGCATGTTACTGAAAGTCTCCATCCCGGTTGCAGCAGGGAATGCAGCCTCGCAAAGCGGCAAGTTAGGAACCACCATCAAGAAAATTCTGGATGACCTGAAACCGGAAGCAGCCTACTTCGCCGAAGACGGCGGCGAGCGCACCGGCTACATATTCTTCGACATGAAGGAATCGTCGCAGATCCCTGCCATCGCGGAGCCATGGTTTCTCGCCTTCGATGCCAGAATTACCCTCCGCCCGGCAATGAATGGGCAAGACCTCGCGAGTGCCGAGTCGGGGATCAAGCGAGCTGTCAAGGCGTACGGAAAAAGCTAAAACCACGTCGATCAAGTTCAGAGAGTGATCGCTTGAACTCGTTGCATCGCTCGGGTCAATCCCCCGCCCGGGATTCTCAAGAGTCGGGATCACGACGACCCAACCAAGAACCACCGCTCGTGCGCCCGCCGCAGCACCCCGGGCATAATCGGAATTCCCGACGCCGATCCCACCACCGCATCCGCACCGCAGTGCGGACACATCGCCGTCCCGTCGTCCAGCCAGCGCACAACTTCACTCGGGAAATAGATCCGCTCGCACGCGATGCATCCGCACACCTCGCTCGCTTCCAACTCCATCCGGTTCGCCCGCGTGTGCCGGTGCAGCCGGCTCGCCTCGCGCTCGCGGTCGAGCCGCGTCCGTATCGCAGCAAATAGCAGCCCCGCTGCGACAAATAACGGCCACGTCAGCACCAGCCCTGAGAGAATCGCGTCCCATCCGCCGCCGGCTGCCCAGACCAATCCGGCCAGCGACGCCACCGCGGCCGCCGTCACTCCGATCGCCGCCGCTCTCGTCTCCCGAAATGCCGCCGCCGCGGGAAGCACGCACACCAGCGGCAGCAGCGTGACCCACGCGTGCCCATTCGCGTGCACATCCACCTGAACCAGACCCTGCGCAATCGATACGGCATCGCCGAGCACAAGGATCAGTTGTGTCCACAACAAAACAACTTCAACACGGCTCCGGATCGGAATAAAGGTCAGCACAAGAAGGAAGCTTCAATCTACATCGCGAGAAACCCGACTGTGACATCCACACGGAAGCGGGCGTATTCCAATCCGCTCGCGCCGCGGACGAAAGACGTGTTCATAAATCCTTCGGCCCGGGGTCCGGTAGACGCTAAGTCATTTACTTGCCTATGGTTAGGCCATCCATGAGATCCGGCGCGCCGGCACCGCGCATTCCGCTGTAAACTCCGTGGCCGCGGGGTCGTCTATGTGTGTGCATGGAACATGTGATCGCAAATGCCATGGCAACCGGTGAGCTCCCGGCGCCCATTGTGAGCGACGCCGGCGGCGTCGAGGAGTGGATGCGGCTCTACCGCGGTCGCATCTTCCGCTACATTCTGTTCGCCACGCGCGACGAGGATGTGGCCGAGTCGCTGACCCAGGATTGCTTCATGCGGGCGCACACCGCGCAGGCCAGCTTCCGCGGCGAGTGCGCGATGAGCACGTGGCTGATGCGCATCGCCGTGAACCTGGTGCGCGACCACCAGCGCAGCATGAAGCTGCGCTTCTGGAGACGTGCCGCCATGCTGGATGCGTCCGAGATGAGCGACCGGCTGCCGGACACACAGAGCTCGACCGAGCACCGGTTGATTGCACAGGAGCGCGTTGCGACGGTTTGGCGCGCGGTGGAGACATTGAGCGAGCGGCAGCGCAGCATCTTTCTGCTGCGATTTGTGGAAGAGCTGGAGCTGCCTGAGATTGCAGAGGCCATGCGGATGAATGTGAACACGGTGAAGTCACACCTGTACCGCGCGCTGAGCGTGGTCAAGAGACAGGTGGGGGAGGGGCGATGAACGACAGGATGAGTGGACATTTGAGCGAAGAAGCACTGATGCGGTGGCAGATGGGCGATGCTACGGACGCAGAGCGAGCGCACGTAGGCGTGTGCGCCGAGTGCCAGGCGCAAGCCAGGCCCCTTCAGGATGCGCTGAGCTGGTTTGGCGCGGCGGCGCGGCAGTGGGGCGAGGAGAAGGCCGCGCTGATCGAGGAGTGGCGGGAGTCGAAGCACGCAGCGGCGCGAAGCTGGCGCAGCATGGTCGGCATGTGGGCCGCGGTCGGCGTGGCTCTTTTGCTGATCTTCGGCATCGGGCTGCCGCGATGGAAGGCACATCGTGCCGCGATCGAAGCTCAGGTGCACCAGCAACAGCAGCAGCAGGAAAAGCAGGAGCTGGCACGCGACAACGCGCTGCTTGACGAGGTGGATCAGGATGTCTCGCAGGTGGTGCCGGAGGCAATGGAGCCGCTGTCGTGGAATACCGCAAACAGCGGAGCCGCAAGGTCGACAGGTGGCACAGCAGCACGGCAGTAGTTCTCGTAGCAAGCACAGTTATGAATTTGTCCGAGGGGAGAGGGAACACGATGAAGCAAACATTGAAGAGGTATGCCATTCATGCCGCAGCTGCCGCGGCATTGCTGGGCGGACTGCCGCTGATGGCACAGGAACTAGCGGTGAACGCGCCCCCATTGCCGCCGCTGCCACCGCTGCAGGCAGCGGATATGGGAGGCGGCATGGGTCCGGGTGGCATGGACAGAGGACCGATGTCGCCGCACCGTCCGCCCATGGAGCGCGCCTTCCGCATGGGCCCCCGTGGCCGGTGGTGGGACAACCCGGAAATCGCGCAGAAGCTGACGCTGAGCGCAGATCAGCAGAAGAAGATGGACGACATCTTCCTGCAGAGCCGGCTCAAGCTGATTGACCAGCATGCCTCGGTAGAGAAGGAAGAGGCGATCCTGGAGCCGCTGCTGTCGGCGGAGCAGCCCGATGAGTCGCGCATCCTGGCGCAGATCGACAAGGTGGCGCAGTCTCGTGCCGAGTTGGAGAAGGCGAATGCGCGCATGCTGCTGGGGCTGCGCGGCGTGCTGACCACTGCGCAGTGGAAGACGCTGCAGACGCTGGGACCAGAAAGGCGTGAGCAGCACTTCGAACGGCGCGAACAGGATGGCCCGCGTGGGCGGCGGGCACCGGATGGAAACGGACCTCCGCCACCACCTTCCGGCGCGCCTGCACCGAACGGAGCACCGGGCAGTCCGGGTGATTCCCAGTAACAGAAGAATGCGAGTAGTCTGCGCGGAGACCCTGCCATCGCGGTCTCCGCGTTGCTTTTGTTATCGGCAGAGGGACGGCAAGCGGGTAGGATAGGGAGTCCTCTATCTCCCCCTTGCGAGTTCGACATGCGTCTCTGCTTGTGTGCCGCGCTGCTACTCCTCGTGCTTACGCCATGCACCCTTTATCCCCAGGCGCCGCCTCCGCCGCGGCGGCCCATGACCTTCGAGGACATGCAGCGCATGCGGCGGCTGGATGACCTGTCGCTCTCTCCCGATGGTCATTGGGTGCTCTTCGCGGTTACAGATGTGGACCTGGAGCAGAACCGGAAGACCTCGCACCTGTGGGTGGTGCCCACCGGGGTGGGCTCGAAGCCGACGGAAGAAAAGCCGGTGACGGCATCGCTCCCCGGCGAAGGGCACGGTCGTTTTTCGCCGGACGGCACCGAAGTGCTCTTTCAAAGCGCGCGCGATGGCGAACAGCAGGTATACATCGCAAGCTTCGATCCGCACAGCAGTACGGTGGGCGACGCGCGGCAGGTGACGCACGCCGCGATGGGCGCTGACGGCGCGATATGGTCGCCGGACGGGAAGTCCATCCTCTATACCTCGTCGGTCTATCCGGAGTGCGGCGCCGGGCCAGACGAGGAGAGCTGCAACGCCGAGCGCGCGAAGGCGAAGAGCGAAAGCAAAGTAAAGGCGCAGATCTTTACCCATCTGCTCTATCGGCATTGGAACGCGTTCACCGGCGAGCGGCGCTCCCACCTGTTTCTGCAGCCCGTGAGCGGCGGCACAGCACGCGATCTGAATCCCGGCGATCAGCATGAGGTGCCGCCCTTCTCGCTGGGCGGTCCGGATGCTTACGCATTTTCACCAGACAGCAGAGAGCTGACCTTTGAAGAGAATACCGATCCGATTCCGGCGATCTCCACACATGTAGATCTGTGGACGCTGGACCTGGCAAATCCGGCGGCAAAGCCGGTAAAGATTTCAACCGGTGCGGGCGGTAACTTCAGCCCTGTGTATTCGCCCGACGGCAAATATATTGCGTGGCGTTCGCAGGCGCGGGCCGGCTATGAGAGTGACCGCTTTCGCCTCGCTCTGTACGATCGCGCGACCAGCAAGATCACGCTGCCCATGGATGGCTTCGATCGCTGGGTGGACGAATTGGTGTGGGCGCCTGACTCGCAGAGCATCTATTTCACCGCCGGCGACGAAGGCGAGGAGCCTATCTTCCAGCTTGATCTTGCGTCCGGCCAGCGCAGCTACATCGCGCGCCGCGGCGAGTACGGCGATCTGCACGTGACGCCGGACAACACTCACATGGTGGCCAGCCGGAACACGGTGCGCCGGCCGGCCGAGGTCACGCTGCTGAACCTGACCGAAGAGTCGGTGCCTCGCAATCCGCACCCTGCGGCTGAGCCTGCATTGCATCTGCGTACTACGGGCGCCCGGCACGCGGTCCCGTTGGCTGAACCGTCCGATGTGACGGAGCAGCCGCTGACTCGGCTGAACCGTACGCTGCTGGCCGAGTTGGATATTCCGGACATGGAGCATTATTGGTTTCGTGGCTCGGGTGGCGTGCGGGTAGAGGGCTTTCTGATTCGGCCGCCCGGCTTCGATCCGGAGAAAAAGTATCCGGTAAAGTTTCTGATTCACGGGGGACCGCAGGGCGCCTGGGGCGATGGCTGGAGCTACCGCTGGAATGCGGAGCTGTTTGCCGCCAACGGCTACGCTGTCGTGATGGTCAATCCGCGCGGATCGACGGGCTACGGTCAGGCCTTCGTCGACGGCGTGAATGGCGACTGGGGCGGCCGTCCGTATATCGACCTGATGCGCGGGCTCGATGCCGCGGAGACTCAGTTTCCATTCCTGGACAAGACCCGCGAGTGCGCGCTGGGCGCCAGTTATGGCGGGTACATGGCGGACTGGATTCTGGGGCACACAGACCGCTTCCGCTGCATCGTCTCGCACGATGGCATGTTCAACCCGGAGTCGGCTTATGGGACCACTGACGAGCTCTGGTTCAACGAGTGGGAGTTCCGAGGAACGCCGTGGACCAACCGGCTGATGTACCGCCGCTGGTCGCCGATGCTGTTCGCGGCGCGCTTCAAAACGCCCACGCTGGTGGTGCACAGCCATCTCGATTACCGGCTGGACGTGAGCGAGGGCGTGCAGCTTTTCACCACGCTGCAACGGCTGGGGGTGCCGTCGGAGATGCTCTACTTCCCCGACGAGGGCCACTGGGTGCTGAAGCCGCAGAACTCGCAGCTCTGGTACAAGACGGTGAACGCGTGGTGCGATCGCTGGACGCAGGCGAGCGCGAAGTAAAAGGACGGTATGGGCCTGAGCAATCGACCGAAGAAGCCACGCGAACCGCTCACAGAAGCAGCCTTGTTTGAGTATGCGACCGCATCGCTGGGGCGGCGCGCGCAGACCGTTGCAGAGTTGAAGCGAAAACTGCGAACTCGCATCGAAGCGGATGAAGCAGGCGAGCAGAAGATTGCAAGCGTAGTCGCGAGGCTGAAGGAATACAAGTTCCTGAACGATGCCAGCTTCGCCGCCGATTACACCAGGCTCCGTCAGGAAAACGACAAGCTGGGCCGCCGGCGTGTGCAGCAGGGTTTGATGCAAAAGGGTGTGCATGCCGAGTTGGTAGCGTCCACGCTGGAAACTGCGTATGAAAGTGTGGATGAAGAGCAGTTGGCTCGCGCGTACATCGAGCGAAAGCGCATGGCGCAGCCGAAGGACAAGAAGGAAGCAGCGCGCACCATGCGGCGGCTGGTTGCCGCCGGCTTCGCGCCGCCGGTCATCTTCAAGGTGCTCCGCAAATGGGTGCCGGATGAAGAAGCACTGGAAGGGCTGAGCGACGACGACCAGTCGTAGTGCGGCAGACGGTTACAAATAGCCGCTGCCTAGAAATGAAAGATGAGATCGGATGCAGCGGTGAACTGCGAGTGCGTGCGGCCGCCATCGTAAGCAGGCTGATCGTAGGCGTGTTCGAAGCGCAATTCCGGACGAATCTGGATGGTACTGCCGATCCACTTGGTCAGGCTTAGCGTATTTTCTGAATACTTCGTCGTGTAGCCGGTGCGCTGTCCACGCCGGTCATTCACTACTTCGGAGCGGAAAGAGACGAACAGTTTCGGAGAAACCTCCTTCTCCACATAATTGACGATGGCGTATTCCGCTGCGGTGCAGCGCAGCATGCCGACATGGCACGTTGCGCCATTGGTACCCAGTTCAGGCGTGACCGGATTCACAACCCGTCCAGCAATGTTCGGCACACGATGCTGATACATGTACCAGCTCTCGGTGGCGATGTGCACCGTCTTTGAGAAACGGTGGTACCAGGTGAGATCGAATTGCTGCAGGTTATCGAAGCCGTAGTTACCATCGTTGATGCCATTGGCGCAGGCATAAATGTTGTCGTTGACGCTGTGTGTTGTGTAGTTCGCGCAGAGTGTGCCGGATGGCTGCGCATCATTGGTCCACGGCGCTACGTCATGTCCGTCAGTAATACCAGCCTGTACTAACCACTTGCCGGAGAGTTTGATAGTCGCCATCGCTCCTGTGTCGGTAAACGGGTCGACAAAATAGAGGATGGAGTGGCTGAAGATGTAATTATTCGGAGCTAGCTGCGCCTCGATACCTGGCACAGAGATAAAGCGGCCAATCCGCACGTTCATCCCTTGCGCGACGTGAGGGAAGTAGAGATCGATATATTCGATGGGAAGATCGGCGCCGTATTGCCGGTTGAACTTCAGCAATTGCTGGGAGAAATAGCCCTTCGCGGTGAAGTAGCGATAATCCGTGCCATAGACCGCGGTGAAGTGATAGCCCCAGTCGAAGTGGCGCGTCTGCACGGTGTCCGGCAACCGCTCTGCGTAGAGCAGAAGCTGGTCAAGGTGAATGGCATCGGGATACTGGTCGTAGACCTCCGGCAAGTTGGTGTGACTGGAGGTCGAGGCATTCACCCCTGGTTCGATCCAGCCATATATCTTCGAGCGTGACTTTGCGCCGTTGATCGCAGTCATCAGCGGATAGCTGTTGCTGTCCGGAGCACCGATGTCCGGGGAGCCGCCGTAACCCCAATCGCTGCTGGGCAGAGGCGGTGAATCCAGTGGAGAAGGCAGCCCGCGTTTCTGCGGAGCAGCAGGTGTCGGAGCCGAAGGAGATGGCGGGGGCGGGAACCAGTCGTCGTGATAGTACTTCGCGAGGCGGCGAAAGAATCCAGGAACAGACGATGCGGGCAAGCCGCCGTCCGGTGCCGCGCTGAATTGCGGAGTATTGCGGATTTCCTGGGATCGCGCGAGGCTCACGACGAAGATGCAAAGCCCGATCAGCAGATGATTCGAGATGGGATGTCGGCGCATGGTCGATCAGTCATTCATTGTCGCTGGTGGCCCATAAGAAAGCCGTGAATATCTTCAAGGTGCGGCCCGGGCGCGGTCGGCGGACGAACTGTAAACTTGATCGTATGCAAGTCCGTTCCGGCAATCAGATTCGTGAGCTGTTCCTGAAGTTCTTCGAGGAGAAGGGGCATCGCCGCGTCCACTCGTCCTCGCTTGTGCCTGCCAACGACCCGACGCTGCTGTTCACCAATGCGGGCATGAACCAGTTCAAGGACGTCTTCCTCGGGCTGGAGCACCGCGATTACAACCGCGCGGCGTCATCGCAGAAATGCGTTCGTGCGGGCGGCAAGCACAACGATCTGGAGAATGTCGGCTTCACGCGGCGGCACCACACCTTCTTCGAGATGCTGGGCAACTTCAGCTTCGGCGACTACTTCAAGCGCGACGCGATCGCGTATGCATGGGAGCTGGTGACTTCGGAGAAGTGGTTCGGCCTTCCCAAGGATCGCCTCTACGTCACCATCTTCAAGGGAGAGAACGGCGTGCCGCGCGACGAAGAGGCGCATGGCTATTGGCTGGAGCACGTGCCGGCTGAGCGCATCTTCGAGATGGGCATGGAAGACAACTTCTGGCAGATGGGCGACACCGGTCCGTGCGGTCCCTGCTCGGAGATCTTCTACGACATGGGTATGGAAGCGTCAGAGACGCC
>DASXGY010000365.1:0-8067 GCA_036488835.1 Acidobacteriaceae bacterium | reverse complement strand
CAGTGACGTGAACGCAAGCAATCAGGTGCTGTCCACCGCCGTCACCGACCTCGAACTGGAAGTAGTTGGAAAGGGAATTATCAATGACTACACATACCGCCAGAATCCGCTGGTCCGGTTCCTGGAGCGCCTGGTTGTCTTCTAGTTCGGCGTGCAATGGTCGGCTGGGGCTTGGAGTGATAGCGCTGCTGTTGCTCGCGCTTTTCTTCGCATCGATGCGATTGGTTGCCGATACAACAGCACGCCGCGTACGGATCAAGGACGTCGCGACTATTGAAGGGGTGCGCGACAACCAGCTGATCGGCTATGGAATTGTGGTCGGCCTGAGTGGTACTGGTGACAGCCAGCAGACGGTCTTTCCTGTGCAGACGCTCATCTCCACTCTGCAGCGCATGGGAGTGAACGTGCCCACGACGGGAAGCGCAAACACGCTCCGCGTGCAGAACATGGCTGCCGTGTTCATTGCAGCGACTTTGCCACCCTTTGCAGAGCCCGGCACCAAGCTCGATGTCACCGCGTCTTCGGCGGGAGACGCGCGCAGTCTCAATGGTGGACTTCTGCTAATGACCCCACTCTACGGCCCGGACGGACGGATCTATGCCCAAGCGCAGGGTCCGATTGTGCTGGGAGGATATGCGGCGGCTGCGAACGGGAATGCAAAGGTGGTCAACCATCCGACCACCGGGCGCATTCCAGGTGGCGCAATGGTGGAACGCGGCGTGCCGCTCGAACTGTCTCGCTTGCCTTCGCTGTCTATACTGCTGAACGATGCGGATTTCCGGACAGCGGAACGGATGGCCGATGCGATCAACAGTGAACTGAAGCGCCCTCTCGCTCATGCTGCGGATAGCCGGCGCGTCGATCTGCGTCCCCAGCCGGGAGAAGATCTGCCCGCGCTGCTGGCACACGTGGAGGCGGTCGAGATTGAGACCTTTCCGCGCGCTAAGGTGGTCGTGAATGAACGAACGGGAACGGTGGTGATCGGCGGCAATGTTCGATTGCTCCCAGTGTCCATTTTGCATGGCGGACTGGTCGTGAATGTCGTCAGTGAATTCGCTGTCTCGCAGCCCGGAGCGCTCAGCAGTGGCACTACGCAAACCGTGCAGCAGACCAGCGTGAGTGCGCAGGACAAGCCAGTGAATCAGATTGTGCTGAAACCCGGCGCAACAGTCGATGACTTGGTCCAGGAGTTGCAGAGCATCGGCGCCAGCGCACGCGACGTGATCTCGATCCTGCAGGCGATGAAAGAGGCTGGAGCTCTCGAAGCCGAACTGGAGGTGCTCTAATGCAGCTTGCGAAAGTGGGGTCGCAGGACCTGGCGTTGCAAAGCACCTCCGCGAGGTCGGGGCAAGCCAAAGATCCCAGACTGGAGCGCTCCGCGCACGAGTTTGAGGCAAGCCTGATGGCAGAACTGTTGAAACCCATGCAGCAGAGCGATGGCCTCACCGGAGATGACAGCGGCGACGGCGGCTCGGGAAGCGGTGGCGCGCTAGCAGGCTTCGCGTCGGAGTCGCTTGCACGGGCGATCTCCGAGCGAGGCGGCTTCGGCATTGCTGACCGAATTCTTCACCAGTTGGAACCGGGCCATTCCACCGATCAGAAGGGCCAGAAGGGTGGCGCCATCACGAAGGGCCTCAAGCTTTCCGGATCGCAGCCGATATAAGTTGCGAGGAGGTCCACCATGGACGTACAAGATCGATCCACCTATCCATCGAATCTGGCGAGTCTAGGGGTGGAGGCGCCATCCGGGCCGCGCACCGACAGTCGATCCGCTTCTTCCGCCAACAACACGCCGTCCCCGAATGACTCCACGGACCTCAGTTCCGCAGCACGGACAGTGACGCAGGCCATGCAGATGCCCGAAGTCCGGCAGGATCGTGTCACGAGCCTTCAACAGCAGATCGACAGCGGGGGATATCAAGTGGCGCCGCAGGACGTGGCTGACGCGATGTTGCGCAACTTGCACGGCTAAGGATGACTGAATGACACGCAGCGGAGCGGAAAATCCATTGTTTCTTCCAGCGGCGGAGATTGAGCGGGCACTCGATCGCGTGATCGATGGCCTGGCGAATATGGATGCAGATCTCCTGGTAAAGCTGGCGTCCCAGTGCCGCGAGTGGGAAGCGAAAGGGCGACGGCTCTCCGTTTCCCATGCGACGCACGCACGTCTTTCTTGGAAACTGCTGCTGCTCGATCGTCTGCTGCGGCAGACGCGGATCAATCTGAATGTACTTGGGCTACAGCCGGGACACGATTCACCTGTGGACGGCTACCGGGCCCTGGCCAGGCGCTGAACACAATGGCTTCTCTCAATCAAGCGTGGAACATCGCGACCAGCTCCCTGGCGGCGGACCAGGCCGCAATCTCCGTTGTGGCGGGAAACATCGCGAATGCAAATACTCCCGGCTATACCACCGAGACAGTACAGTGGGGGGCCATCGACACGGTGACGGTCGGCGGGCAATCGGCGGGCGGGGGCGTGTCGCTACAGGGAGTGACCTCACAGCGCGACCGCGTCCTGAACCAGCGTATCGACCAGCAGACCCAAGACCAGTCGTCTACAGCCGCACGGCTTGCTGCGCTGAACGATCTGCAGTCCTTGTTTTCCGGCGCGATCACGGCCACGGGAAGCCCTACCAGTAGCGGTGTTGCCGATATCGGCCAGCAAATGACGGCGTTTTTCCAGAGCTTCTCGTCGCTTTCGGCCGATCCGTCAAACGCCAGCCTGCGCATCGGCGTGATCTCCGCGGCGCAGAATCTGGCTGCGACTTTCAACCAGGTTTCGAGCAGCCTGGAACAGCAGAGCTCAGGTCTCGATGCGTCCATTGCTTCCGGGGCCGATCAGGTGAACTCGCTGACCACGGATATCGCCAGCTTGAACGCAAAGATCAGTGCCAGCAGCCCGACCGGCGATGCGGGCACACTCGAAGATCAACGGCGGTATGACATTCAGCAGTTGTCGCAGCTGGTTGGCATCCATCAGATCACGAATGAGAACAACAGCCTCACCATCACGACGACCTCCGGCGCCGTGCTGGTCGCAGGCGGCCAGAGCGTCGACCTGCAGACGCAGAGCACGGATGGGGTGACTCATCTGCTGCTCGGCGGTGTAGACCAGACCTCCGCTCTGACCAACGGCGGCGGTCAGATCGGGGGCACACTTCAGGCACGGGACTCCGACATTCCGAGCGCTCTTGCATCGCTCGATCAGTTGGCATGGAACGTGGGCACCGCCGTGAACGCGCAGCAGGCAAGCGGAGTGGACGCCAATGGAAACAGCGGTGCGGCGATCTTCTCTTTGGGCGGCAGCGCCACCGGAGCAGCGAACGCCATCTCTGTCACGCTGACCGATCCGAGCGGGGTGGCTGCATCAGCTTCTGGCGCCGGAGCGCAGGACGGATCGAACGCCACCGCGATCGCGGCGCTGGCCTCGGCAGCGATCGTGGGGGGCCAAACGCCAACCGCGTCGTATGCGGCGCTGGTGGGCGAGGTCGGCGCGAAGGTAAACGAAGCAACCACGACGCAGGCATCTCAGAGCGCCTCGCTCACGCAGCTCCAATCACAGCAGAGCGCCTTGTCGTCCGTTGACATGAATGATCAGGCAGCGCTCTTGCAGACTTATGAGCAGTCCTACCAGGCCGCGTCCAAGGTATTCACCATCTTGAGTTCGGTGATGACAAGCGCCATCAATCTGGGTGTAGAGACTGCTGTAACGGTGTAGCCATCGGAGAACTGGAATATGAATGTCGATCCTAACTACATCCAGTACCTCACCGCCGCACTTTCCCGGAACACGGCGCAGGAACAGGCGCTCTCCAGTCAGATTTCCAGCGGTGTGCGGCTCAGCGGATTGGGCGATGACCCGATGGCGGCCGCACAGAATGTGCAGTTCGCGGCGCAAATTGCCGAGGACAGCACGTTCACGCAGACGGCGTCGACCACTACGGCAATGATGCAGGTCGCCGATTCGACGCTCGGGTCGGTAGTTGATCAGATCAATCAGGCGATCTCCGTCGCTACGGCCGGAAATAACGGCACCAACAATTCCAGCGATCAGTCCAGTGTTGCGGCTGAGCTCACCAGCATTCGCGATGAGATCCTGGGGCTGGCTAACACCAGCTACAGTGGCAAGTATCTCTTCTCCGGGAGCCAGAACAGTAGCCCGCCTTTTCAACTGGACACCTCCACCAGTCCCGCAACCGTGACTTACTCCGGCGACAGTGTTGTGAATCAGGTGAGCACGCCGGGTGGGCAGTCGATTGCGACAAACCTGACCGGGCAACAGGTATTCACCGCCACTGACGGCGATCTCCTGGGGACGCTGAATCAGCTCATTCAGGGTTTCTCCACGGGCAATACAGCGGCAACCACTTCATTGACCTCGCAGTTGAGCACGGCCCTTTCGCAGGTGAGCACACAGCGTGCCTCGCTCGACGGTGCGATCAATCGCTTCCAGTCGGCTTCGTCGTATGCCTCGCAGGAGCAGACGCAACTGGTGGCGAATCAGACGAATCTGCTGCAGGCAGATTTGCCTACAGTAGCGACGGAACTCTCCTCCAACCAGACACAGCAAACGGCACTCGAATCGGCAATAGTCGCGATCGAGCAGCAGGGAACGCTTTTCAACAAGATGTAGGGATGCGGTATGTCGTGAGACGCACGGCCCTCCATGCCGCTAAGACTTCGATCAGAGTACCTTTCCTGTTGGCGAGACACGGCATCGATTTCGGGTACATCTGGCCGGACCGCTCAGCCAGAACAGGAAAATGAGACGCTGCCGCAGGAGAGTGGACCTCTATACTGATCTCCGGAGTCCCACGGCGATGCGAGCTGCGGTGCGGTTTCTTTGGAATGCCACACGTGGACACCGCCTGAGGCCATGGCGCAGTGAATATCTGCGTTGGCGGATCGAGACCTACTCGGGGCATGAGGCGCACAGCATAGGCGCCAGGGATTTTTTTCGCTTCGTATGGCGGGAGAAGTGGCGCCTGATCCGGTTCCTGCACTGGACCAGCCAACTCGATGAGGGTAAGTAAAAACGCGCCGGACTCCAGACTGCGCCATTTCTCGACAGCAATCATTCAGCGAGGGGCTCGGCCTGACGAAGCATTGTTCTGCCCGATTTCCGAGTCGGCCTGCGCTGCTTTTGCATCTATTTAGCGAAATTACTCAGGTTCTGTCGCTCTCATCAGACGTATTCTTTGCGCAGGACGAGTCGCATCCGGCAGGAGCAAGACGCAGACATGGCAGCAGCGGCAGCAGCAGTTCCCATGACGGCATGGAAGCCGAAAACCAATCCGTGGGTAATTGCTGCGACCGTCGCAATGGCTGCTTTCATGGAGGTGCTCGATACCTCCATCGCGAACGTCGCATTGCCATACATTGCGGGCGGCCTTGGCGCCAGCCGCGACGAGAGCACGTGGGTGCTGACAACTTATCTGGTAGCCAACGCGGTCGTGCTGCCCATGGGCAGTTGGGCCTCGAGCGTGGTTGGTCGCAAGAACTTTTTCATGCTCTGCATCGTGATCTTCACCGCTGCCTCGTTCCTGTGCGGACTTGCACCATCCCTTGGGTTGCTGTTGCTCTTCCGTGTGATTCAGGGTGCTGGAGGTGGTGGACTCCAACCGATGGCGCAGGCCATCATGGCGGACTCGTTCGAGCCCAGCAAGCGTGGCCTGGCATTCTCGCTCTATGGCGTCGTTGCCGTGTTGGCACCGTCAATCGGACCGACGGTCGGTGGCTGGCTCACGGATAACTACAGTTGGCATTGGATTTTCTACATCAACATCCCGATTGGCATTGCTGCCTTGTTCCTGGTGCAGATGCTGGTGGAGGATCCGCCCTACCTGAAACCCTCCCGGGCCAACCTATGGCGATTGGACTATGTCGGAGTCGTATTGCTGGTAATCTCCATGGGCTCGCTCGAAATATTCCTGGATAAAGGAGAGGAGTGGGACTGGTTTGGATCGCCGTGGATTCGTTTCTATGCGATCGCGTTTGCGATCTCGACGATAGTGTTGATCTGGTGGGAGGTCTCAGGCGCGAAAGAACCGATTATTCACATGCGGCTCTATAAATACCGAAATTTCGCCGTTTGTTCCTTCCTGATGTTGATTACGGGGGGACTCCTGAATGCATCGACGGTATTACAGCCGCAGTTCACGCAGCAGCTGCTTGGATATACGGCAACCATAGCCGGACTTGCCCTGTCCGGGGGCGGTGTCGTCTTAATCTTCCTGTTCCCGATGGCTGGCCAGGCGGTGTCTCGCCTCCCGGCGCGCAATATTATCGTCTTCGGTTTCAGCGTGTATTCCGCCGCGTTCTTTTATTCTGCTATTCGCTTGAACCTGGGGATGAGCTTTGGCTTTGCTTCGTGGCTGCGCATCATACAGGTTGCTGCAATCCCGTTCGTCTTTGTCTCCGTGACAACGGCAGCGTATTTTGGGCTGCCGCGTGAGCTGAATAATCAGGTCTCGGGTCTGATCAACTTCGCACGCAACATCGGCGGGTCAATTTTGATCTCCCTGACCGGCGCGTTTGTCACGGAGAGCACGGCCTTTCACCAAGCGACCCTTCTCAAATATGTACACCCAGGGGATGCTGTGTTCCAACAGCGCATCCAGGCCACCACTGGGGCATTGGTCAATCATCTGGGCCCAGCTAACGCACCGGGCGGCGCGCAGTTTCGCACCTACACCACGTTGCTAACGCAGACACAGGCACAAGGCTACGTGGATGTGTACTTTGCGCTGGCGGCGCTCTCGACCATCATGGTGTTGCTGGCTTTCCTGCTCGACAAGAACAATCCGCGAGAGGGCGGGAAGACGGAGATTGCCGTCCACTGATTCCGCCCGTCAGCCCTTTCCGGGCTGTTCCGGGAAAAGCACTCTATGTTACTCTTGGGGCAGACACTTAGAGAGTGGATTCGATAAAGAGCATAGAGAGGTAAGCGTGCTGGCAACAGAAAAGAAGACAGAGGTGATCTCCCGCTTCCGGACACACGATTCGGATACGGGGAGTCCCGAGGTGCAGATTGCGATTCTCAGCGAACGGATCGGCGATTTGACCGAACATTTCAAGACCCACAAGAAGGACCACGCATCCCGTCGTGGTCTATTGATGCTGGTGAGCAAACGGCGTCGTCTTCTGAACTACCTGAAGACCAGCGACTCCGTCCGCTACCGCGATGTTATCGGCAAGCTGGGCATTCGTAAGTAAGTCTGTACACCTTGCCCTTTTTATCGCACGCTTCCAGTGACAGCGACGTGGGATTCCGAACGTGGCTTCTCCAAGGCCGCGCCGCGCGTTGCTTCCGCACCCTTCCACTCGCCGCGATGGGTGAGAGGAGGTCGCATGCGAACCCTGCCGCGTACCCAGAGATCTTCATGGGTGCTGCGCGCCTCCCTGCCTGGAGCGACATCATCTCCTGCGCTGCACAGAAAACGAGGATTCCATGAAACAAGAAGTATCTGTTGAGCTTGCCGGCGGCAAGCGACTCACCTTTGAAACAGGCCGCATGGCCAAACAGGCTCCCGGCGCCGCGCTGGTATCGCAAGGTGACAGCGTGGTTCTGGTCACCGCAGTGGCTTCGGCAGAGCCGCGCGAAGGCATCGATTTCTTTCCCCTCACCGTGGATTACCGCGAGTACACCTACGCCGGCGGCCGCATCCCTGGCGGCTTCATCAAGCGAGAGGGGCGTCCCAGCGAGAAAGAGATCCTGACCTCGCGGCAGATTGACCGTCCCATCCGCCCGCTCTTTCCTGAAGGGTTCCGGAATGAGACGCAGGTCATCGCGTTTGTTCTCTCGGCAGATAAGGAAAATGATCCGGATGTCATTGGCATCAATGGCGCCGGCGCGGCGCTCGCGCTCTCGGACATCCCGTTCGGTGGCCCGGTCGGCGCGGTGCGCGTGGGCCGTGTGAACGATCAGTTCATTATCAATCCCACATATGCGGAGCGTCATGAGAGCACGCTGAACATCATGGTCGTCGGAACGAAGGACGGCATCGTGATGGTGGAGAGCGGATCGAAGGAAGTGAGCGAAGAGCTCGTGGTCGACGCGATCGA
>DASXGY010000354.1:0-5414 GCA_036488835.1 Acidobacteriaceae bacterium | reverse complement strand
AATGCAGTGAAGTAAGGAGAGAACGACCGCTTATGAACATTCGCCGTCTTGCAGTGCTTGTTGTTCTGATCGTTGCCGGCTTCTGGTATGTCACGAGCTTTGGAATTCCGGGCGTGCAGGAGGTGCGGCGAGTCGCGCATCAAGAGCTGCCGCTGCTGACGCACGAAGTCCGGCTGAATCACTCGCTCGACCTGACCGAGGCTGACGCGCAGAGCAGCTACGACAACGTGGAGCAGAACAATATTTCCGTCTACAGACGGGTGCTGCCCGCGGTGGTGAACATTACCTCCAGCGCGGTGGCCTATGACTGGTTCTGGGGTGCGGTGCCACAGCAGGGGCAGGGTTCCGGATTTGTTGTGGACTCGCACGGCCACATCCTGACCAACTATCACGTGATTGAAGGCGGCCGGCAAATTGAAGTGACGCTGGCGAACAAACACAAGTACAAGGCACAGGTGGTGCTGACCGACAAGCCACACGATCTGGCGCTGCTGCAGATCGATGCGCCGAACCTGACTCCCGCTGTGCTCTCGAATTCACAGAACCTGCAGGTGGGACAGAAGGTCTATGCGATCGGGAATCCGTTCGGGCTGAATGGCACGATGACGACCGGTATCATCAGCGCGTTGCGCTCCGTCCGCGGGCCGGAGGGCAACCTGATCGAGAACGCGATCCAGACGGATGCGGCGATCAATCCGGGCAACTCCGGCGGCCCGCTGCTGAACTCGCACGGCGAAGTGATCGGTATCAATTCATTGATCGCCACGAACCCGAATGAGCAGATCGAGCAGAGCGCGGGTATCGGCTTTGCAATTCCGATCAATACGGCGAAAGCGGTGCTGGAAGACTTTGCGCACTATGGGCGCATTCGCCGGCCGTCCCTCGGCATCACTTCCCTACCCATCGGACCGGACCTGGCGCAGCAGATGGGACTGGCGGCAGGCTACGGCGTGCTGATCCAGCGGGTTCTCCCCGGCGGCGCTGCGGAACGCGCGGGACTGCATGGGGGCAATCAGCAGGCGTATCTCGGCAATACGCCGATCTATCTCGGGGGCGACCTGATCGTTGCCATCGATGGCAGGCAGGTGACCAGCGGACAAGATGTCTCGCAGATTATGGATGAACACAAGACCGGCGACACGGTGACGGTGACCTTTCTGCGCGGGCAGCGCAAGATGAGCGCCAAGGTGACGCTCGAAGAAGCCGGTACGCAGACGGCGTAAGCTGATCACGAGTGGATTGGTAAGACCAGGAGCGCAATGAGCAAGTGGACACCGCGACAGATGCCGCAGCAGCAGGGACGGCTTGCGATTGTGACCGGCGCCAACAGCGGCATCGGCTACCAGACTGCACGTTACCTGTCGCGGGTTGGAGCGACGGTGATCCTCGCCTGCAGGAATCGAGAGAAGGGTGAGGCAGCACGCGCGAAGATCGTCCTGGACAATCCGACGGCGAAGGTCGATCTGCGTGTTCTCGATGTGGCGGATCTCGATTCCGTGCGACACTTCGCCGCAGATTTCCTGAGTGAGGGCAGAGGGCTCGATCTGCTGATCAACAATGCCGGCGTGATGGCGATTCCGGAGCGACGAACGACACCGCAGGGCTTCGAGATGCAGTTCGGCACCAACCACCTGGGCCACTTCGCGCTGACCGGACTGCTGCTCCCGTCTCTGCTGAGACAGCCGAATAGCCGCGTGGTGACGGTGGCGTCGATCGCGCACAAGGGTGGCAAGCTGAATTTCGATGATCTGAATGCCGAGCGCGGCTACGATCCGCGGGGAGCGTATCAGCAATCGAAACTGGCGAACGTCGTCTTCGGCCTTGAACTCGACCGGCGGCTGCGCGCGCGGTCCGCAGATACCGCGAGCGTGATTGCGCATCCGGGCGTGGCGGTGACCAATATCGTCAGCAATGGTGTGGGGACGGGCTTGAAGGGGCGGATTATGAATGCGCTGCTGCCATTCGTGGCGCAGTCGGATGATCGAGGCTCATGGCCGCTCCTGTATGCGGCGACTTCGCCGGATGCGCACGGGGGCGGCTACTACGGCCCCAACGGGATTGCAGAGGTGAAGGGAACGCCGGTCGAGGTCAAGCCCAAGCCGCATGCGCTCGATCCGGCCGCGGGCAAGCGGCTGTGGGAGATATCAGAGACGCTGACCGGCGTGCGCTACGAGGCGCTGAACTCGTAACTATTTCTTCTGCACATAGCGCCGGCCTTCGATCCTATAGTTTCCAGAAAGCACCCGGGCGATTGCGTCTGCGTAAGCAATATGTTCTTCCGCGAGAATGCGCGCACTGAGCGCCTGTGCATCGTCTGTCTCGTGAACGGGCACAGCGCGCTGCAGGATGATGACGCCGTGGTCAAGCTGCTCGTCGACGAAGTGAACGGTGCAGCCTGCGATTTTGATGCCGTAGTCGAAGGCCTGATGCTGCGCGTCGAGGCCGGGAAAGGCCGGCAGCAGCGACGGATGAATGTTCAGAATGCGCTGCGGGAAGGCCTGGATAAAGCCGGGTGAGAGCAGGCGCATATAGCCGGCGAGACAGATAAGTTCGACGCGATGTTCCCGTAGCGCGGCAATGATGGCGGCATCGTGCTCGGCGCGTTTGCGGCCGTTGGCCTCGATTACAAGCGCTGTGAGGCCTCGCTCCCGTGCGGCGGCGAGGCCGGGCGCATCGGATCTATTCGAGATGACAACGGCGATTTCCGCATTCGAAATCCGGCCGGCGGCGACGCTCTCCGCGATGGCGAGGAAGTTCGATCCACGGCCCGAGAGCAGGATGCCAAGACGATGCGGCGTGGTCATGCGCGGTAGCGAACGCTGCGGTCGCCCTTTACGGCTTGGCCGATCACATGGAAGGGCTCGCCCAGACGGCCGAGCAAGGTTTGTGCGCGCTTCCATTTCGCTTGCGGGATGACGGCGATGAGTCCGATGCCTACATTGAAGGTTCGCAGCATCTCGTCCTGCGGCACATTGCCGAGCTGCTGCAGGTAGGCGAAGAGCGGCGGAAGCGGCCAGCTTGCAGTGTCGATCTCCGCAGAGATGTTCTTTGGCAGAATGCGTGGCAGATTTTCCGTGATGCCGCCGCCGGTGATGTGCGCCATGCCGGCGACAACGCCGGCGCGGGTGAGCTGGCGGATGACGGGCAGATAGCTGCGGTGGATTTTCATCAGCGCGGCGCCGGCCCTTTCCTTGAGCGCGGGCAGACGATCGCCGGGCTTATGACCGGCGGTCTCGAAGATGAGCTTGCGGGCGAGCGAGTAACCGTTGGTGTGCAGACCGGTGGACGACAGTCCGATCATCACGTCGCCGGGACGGATGCTTTTTCCGGTAATCAGCTTGTCGTGGTCGACGATGCCTACGATGAACCCTGCGAGGTCGTATTCGCCGTCCGAGTAGAAGCCGGGCATCTGCGCTGTCTCGCCGCCGATGAGGGCACAGCCGTTTTCCTTGCAGGCCTTCGCGAGGCCGGTGACAACCTTCTCGATGACTTTGTTATCGAGGCGGCCGGTGGCGAGGTAGTCCAGAAAGAAGAGCGGTTCAGCGCCCTGCACTGCAATGTCATTGACGCAATGATTCACCAGATCCTGACCCACGGTGTCGTGGATACCGAGCTCAAAGGCGATCTTCAGCTTGGTGCCGACGCCATCCGCGCTGGAGACGAGGATCGGGTTCTTGTAGCGTTTCAGGTCCGGGACGAAGAGCGCGCCGAAGCCGCCGATGCCGCCGAGCACGCCGCGGGTGAAGGTTTGCTGCGCGAGGGCCTTTATGCGCTCCTTGGCCTGATCGCCGCGGGCGATATCGACGCCGGCGTCGGCGTAGGTGACCTGGGTCTGCTTTGCTGCTGGCAACGGAACTCTTTCTATGGGGCGCAGGAAATAGTCGCGAAGGGTCAGTTTATCAGTGGAGATCAGGCTGTTGCGCGTGCTCGAAACGACGGAAGCGCTGCTCGAGCTGCCATTGTTGCCTGGCCTTCGGACTGGCAGCCAGCAGCGCACCACACGCGACTGTCGGTTCGCCGTCGCTGCTTGGGCTGGTTGCGCAGAGGGGTTGCGGATGACGGTAGTCATGGCCGTGCCATAGGCTCTCGCCGGGCAGAAAGCTGTATTCGATGGAGTTGCGCGCCATTTCTTTGAGGTCAGGATAGGTGAGGCCAAAGGTCTCGGCCGCCAGTACGTACTCGTGGGTGATGTCGATGCGCGAGACACCTTCATCGTCAGTGGAGAGCGCCACGGGCACGCCATATTTGCGATACAGGGGCAGCGGATGTTCCTTGCCCTTGACTCCGAGGATGACGTCGTTGCTGGTTAGATTGATCTCGACCAGGATGTGGTGCTCAGCCATGGTCTTGAGCAACTCGTAGGGTTGGTCTTCGTACATCACATCCACACCATGGCCGATGCGCTGCGCGCCGGCAATTTCGACCGCCTGGCGGATGTGGAAGCGGAGACCCTCCGGAGGCACGAGGCCGGGCGCAAGTTCGCCGGCATGCAGCGTGACCGGCACGTGCGGATAGAACTGGCGCAATGCCGCGATCATTTGCATGCCGAGCGTGTAGTCGCTCATGGAGTACTCGGCGTCCTCCGGCTGGACGAGGTTGAGGCCAACGTAGTGTGGATGCGGCGAAGCGAGATCCGCTGCGGCCACTTCGAAGCCGAGGACGATCTGGGCGAAAACGGCCGGCGGTGGCATGTTGCGCAACACCTGGTAGAGGTATCGCACCTCGACCGTGCAGGCAGGCGCGGGCTGCTCAGTTTCACAGCGTTCCTGCTGGCGGCGTGTTTGCTCAAAGCGATCCATCTGATTGCGAATGGCCAGCGCCTGCTGGCTGAGACCGGCATCGAGGAGTTGCTGGCGCCACGCAGCGTAACCCGTGCCGGGCGGGACTGGTTTCGCCTTCGCTATGACAGCGAAGGCCGCGTCCGGCGTATCCATCAGTTCCAGATATTGCTCGTTCTGTGCCGCAGCGCGCTCCGCTACTTCGTCTACCCATTCCGGTTTGTGGCTTTCCGACAGGCCGAGGAAGCGATCGAAGCTGTCGAAAAAGTGATCGTGGCCGCTGTCGCCGGCTGACGGCACGAAGGCGCGCATGGAAAAGGCGTCGACCAGCTTGTCGTATAGCGACTGATTTTGCAGCAGGGTGGATGCAGCGACGGTGCCGGCGGGGCAGGGCTCGGCGGCAAGAGCAATGCCGGTGTGAACGAATGCGAGCGCCTTCGGATCGATGCAAACCTTGTCCATCTCGGCGTTGTGCAGCCAGGTTTCCGCGTAGACGGCGCCGGCGAGATGGTTGTGCAGGTCGCCGCCCTTGGGCATGCCGGTGAGAAAGGCACGCAGTGCGAGCGGACCGGCTGCGCGCGCCTGCTCCATGTTGGCTGCAGCCTGCTGCTCCGGCGTGCGGGACTGCGCCTGCGC
>DASXGY010000246.1:0-3890 GCA_036488835.1 Acidobacteriaceae bacterium | reverse complement strand
GTAGATGCGCGGATCGTCCGGCGTGCCCATCATCTTGCCGGGGTTCATGCGGTTGTCCGGATCCCATAGTGCTTTGAACTCGCGGAAGGCCCGCATCAGCTCCGTGCCAAACATTTTTGGCAGCAGGGCGCCGCGCGACTGGCCGTCGCCATGCTCGCCGGAGAGCGATCCGCCGAACTCGAGCACGATATCGGCTGCGCGATCGATAAATTCGCGATAGGCCTTCACTCCTGATACGGAGCGGAAATCGTAGCTCATGCGTGTGTGAATGCAGCCCTGGCCGAAGTGTCCATAGATGGGCATGATGTAGCCGAATTCCTGGACCAGCGCATGCAGTTTGCGCAGGTAGGCGCCCAACTTCGCGGGCGGCACGGCGGAGTCCTCCCAGCCCTCCCACAGCTCCGGCACACCGGGGACACACGTAACCGCGCCGAGAGCAGATTCCCGCACCCGCCAGACGCGTTCCGCCTGCTCGCCGTCGACGCGTTTCGCTTGCGGTGGTTTGGGCCAGTCAGTGGTTGCGGCAACGAAGCGTTCCGCCTGCGTTCGCGCACCGTCATCGGTATCTGCGCCAAATTCGACGAGCAGGAATCCGCGTCCTTTGGGTAGCAGCTCGATGTCTTCCAGCGCCATCTGCTTGCGGCGCAGGAAGTCGACGAGCTGGTCGTCGAAGCCTTCCAGGCCGATGGGCTTATAGTTCAGAATCTCCGGGACGGCATCGGCCGCGACAAAGATATCGTCAAAACCGAGCACCACAAGCTGGCGATGCTGTGGGCTTTTCATCAGTCGCACCGTTGCTTCGAGCACGGTGACGCAGGTGGCCTCCGTGCCAACCAGCGCGCGCGCGACGTGGAAGCCATTCTCCGGCAGCAACTGATCGAGGTTGTAGCCGGAGACGCGGCGCGGAATATCCGGGAAGCGCTCACGGACTAGATTTGCGTAATCATCGCGAAGGCGCTTCAGGCCGGCATAGATGCTGCCAGTGCGGCCGCCAGCGGCGATGGCCGTCTCCAGCGCGTCTTCGCTCATCGGGCCCAGGGTCATGCGCGTGCCGTCGTAGAGCAGCACGTCCAGCGACTCGATGTTATCGACGGTCTTGCCGCCCATCAGCGCATGCACGCCGCAGGAGTTGTTGCCGATCATGCCGCCGATGGTGCAGCGGTTGTGGGTTGCTGGATCGGGCGCAAAGGTCAGCTCGCCGCGCTCCGCCTCGGCGCGCAGCGTATCGAGCACAAGGCCGGGTTCGACGCGGGCGCGCTGGGCTTCGTAGTCGATCGATAGGATGCGGCGCATGTACTTCGAAAAATCGAGCACCACGGCGACATTGCAGCAGTTGCCGGGGATGCTGGTGCCGCCGCCGCGCGACAGCACAGCGGCGCCGAACTCGCGGCAGGCGGCTACGGTCGCTATTGTGTCGCCTGCATCGAGCGGTAGAACCACTCCGATGGGTAGCTGGCGATAGTTCGAGGCATCGGCGGCGTAGAGCGCGCGCGATGCGGGATCGAAGCGGACCTCACCGCGAACGGTGGCGCGCAGCCGTGCTTCGAGCGCAGCATGTGCCGCGAAGTCCTCGTGCGGCAAATGAGTATCTGGCAAAGCATTCAGAATGGCGAAGGGCGAGCCGCTGTCCATCCTCAGACCTCGTTTAATGTGGGTGGCGGTAGCGGCGGAATCACTTCTGCCTCGGCCTCTGTATCGCGGCCACTCACCGTCGAGACCAGTGCGGTCACGATGAGGTTGATGACAGCCGCGGGCAGGGCTGCGTAGACGGCGAAGGTGTGTCCAGACAGGTGTATTGGAAAGACCGATGTCTTCATGCCCAGGGAAACGACCATGGCCGTGCCGGCCACCATACCCGCGGCCCATCCGGCAAGCAGCGCGGTGCCACGGAACCAGTGCGTGAACAGACCGCAGAGGATGGCGGGGACCATTTGCATAATCCATATGCCACCCAGCAACTGCAGCTCAATGGCATAGCGGGCGCTGCTGGCCAGGATGAAAGCGAGCGCGCCGAACTTGATCACGAGTGAGACCAGCTTGGCCATGCGCGCCTCCTCCGGCGGCGTCAGCGGCGTGCGCACGAATTCGCCCCACAGATTGCGCGTGAACAAGTTTGCCGTGGCAATGGACATGATGGCGGCCGGTACCAGGGCGCCGATACCGATAGCGGCGAGGCAAAAGCCGGCGAACCACTGAGGGAACATGCGGAGAAAGAGCAGCGGTACGACAGCTGAGGTGTCCTTGGTTTGGATGCCCGCGGCCAGCGCCATGAGGCCCAGCAGCGCGATCAGCCCGAGCAGCATGTTGTATGCCGGCATAAGCGCGGTGTTGCGCCGGATAACATTCGCGCTCGAAGCGCTGAGTATGCCGGTGAAGGTGTGCGGATAGAAGAGCAGCGCCACGGCGGACCCGATGGCGAGCGTCGAGTAGCTCCAATATTGCGTGGGCCGCAGCAGGATGGAGCCCGGCGGCGTGTGCTGCGAGAGAAGATGCGCCGAGTGAGCGAAGATAGCGCCGTAGCCGCCGAGCTTCGCCGGGATGATGAGGATAGCGGCGATCACCATAATGTAGAGCATCACATCCTTGACCACGGCGATGACTGCAGGCGCCCGCAGGCCGCTGGTGTAGGTGTAGGCAGCGAGAATGACGAAGGCGACGATGAGCGGCCACTCACCCTGGACACCCAGCGCGGCAATCACCTCGCGGATGCCGACCAGTTGCAGCGCGATGTAAGGCATGGTTGCCAGAATGCCGGTGACGGCGAAGGCGACGGAAAGCCAGCGGCTGCGATAGCGGCCGCGCACATAATCGGCAAGGGTTATGTAACGCTCGCGGTGACATATCGTCCAAAGCCGGGGCAGCACCAGCATCATCAGCGGATAGGAGAGGACGGCATACGGTACCGCGAAAAAGCCGAGGGCCCCGCCCCCGTAGAGCGCCGCAGGCACGGCGATCACCGTATAAGCGGTGTAGCAGTCGCCACCGATCAGGAACCAGACGATGAGTGTGCCGAAGCGGCGACCCGCAAGCCCCCACTCTTCCAGGCTGTGCAGGTCTGCACGCCGCCAGCGCGCCGCGAGGAAGCCGGCCGCCGTCACGACCAGGAAGCAGAAGCAGAAGACGACGAGTGCTGTGGTGTGGATCGCCGGTGGCATCGAGTGAGATTGTACGATGCGCGACTCCGTTTACCTGCCGCGGACGCTGTCTACGCTGAACGGGGTTGAGCCATGGATGACCAGAGTGAGCAGCGCGATCAAGTAGAGCACCACCAGCTCGCCATGATCCGGCCCTGGCCCTCGGCCGAAGAAGGCAAAGCGATGCACCAGCGCCCACGCGACCAGGATGTTGCAGAAGGAGAAGAGCGCAACCCAGCGCGTCCAGATGCCGAAGGTCAGCAGCAGGGAGCAGACGAAGTCCGAGAGGAAGGCGATGAAGAACGACGCGTGCGCGCCAATGTGTATGGGGTTGGGAAAGTGTGCCATGAATTGCGGCCAGTGCATGGGCTGCTTCTCCCAGCCATGGCGCAGGAAGAGCGTGGCGCCGGTGCCGATGCGCAGAATGGCGAGTCCTGCCGCTCCGCTGCCCGACGATTGTTTTGCGAATGCCATCACGTACTCTCTTTCAGATTTTTAGTGAAGCAGACCGTTGCCGCTGGGCGAGGTCCACTCATCCACCACCACATCCAGATCGTTCACGATGCGGATGGCCTGCTCCACGTTGCGCCGCACTTGCACGCGGTCCTGCCGTGCGGCGGTGGGCGACTCTTCGATCGCGACGACGCGGCCATAGGGCCATGAAAAATCCGGCACCGCGGCCAATGCCTCGGGCAGGTCGGACATGCGAATCTCCAACTCCTGCCGGCGCGCGGCTGCTGGATGCAGCAGCGTGCC
>DASXGY010000216.1:0-2217 GCA_036488835.1 Acidobacteriaceae bacterium | reverse complement strand
GTGCACCTGCGTTCGCGCGTGGTGGACCGCGGCCGCCGCAAGCTGGCTTCGCTCTTTGATCAGGAGCGCGCCGGGATGAGGATGATGGCTGCAATCTTCGCGAACCGCCGCAGATACGAGGCGGCACAACGGCTCGCGCGCACAGCGCAGAGAACCGTGCATCCGGGGGATGCGTGGTACCACTGGCTGCCGGGCATGGCGGGACGATGGACGGAGACGCGCGACCTGGCGCCGTTGCCCCGGCAAACCTTTCGCGAGTGGTGGCAGCAGCGGGGACAATCATGAGCGCTCCTGGGATCTCCAGTCGCGAGCGCGTGCTCGAGCGGATACGAAGAGCAAATGCGAAGGCAGCTCCTCCATCGCGGCTCATCACTCGCGATTACGATCGCAGCAGCACCAGGAGTGCCAGCGAAACATTAGCCCTCTTTGAGGAGCGGCTGCGTGATTACGATGCGCGCGTCTTTCCTGTTCGCCGCGAAGAGGTTGCCACCAGGGCGGCAGCGATTCTGCGCGAAGGCAACCGCCGGCGCATTGCGGTGCCGCCTGAAATCTCGGATGCATGGCGGGCTGATGGCCCGGAGTGGATTCCCGATCGTGAACTTTCCGTCGATGTGCTCAACGCAGTCGATGGGGTGATGACCGCAGCCACGGTCGGCGTTGCCACGTCAGGAAGCATCGCGCTGCAGCATGGTGCTGCGGAGGGGCGACGGATCCTGACGCTGTTGCCTGACTATCATCTCTGCGTCATCGAAGCCGCGCAGGTCGTGGAGACGCTGCCCGAGGCCTTCGCGCGCCTCGATCCAACACGTCCGGTTACGTTCTTCTCCGGCCCGTCGGCCACTGCGGATATTGAGATGACGCGGATCAAGGGCGTCCACGGACCACGCTTTCTGGATGTGCTGCTGGTGGAAGACTGAAACCTCCCGATTTGCCTCATCTTCATGCTGCGGTAGCAGAATGATTGGTGACATCTCGAAGGAGGCTCTCCCCCATGGCGAAGAAGACCGCTCGACCGTCCGCCCCGAAAACTACTCTGCGGAAAAAGACCACCACGCAGCCGCACGCCGGCGCCAACGACCCAGTCTTTGCGCAGCCGTCGCCCAGCCCCGATCCAACCAGCTTCCGCGATCCCGTCACCGATCAGAAGCTGAAGGAGATTGCAACCGTCGAGCCGTTTCCGGCGCCGCGCGGTGGAGCGGCCGAACCGGTGCTGCAATTTGCCGATACGCTCGGTTCGCAAGGACCCGCGAGGATCGCCGCGATCCAGAAGGCGGGGCAGATCGTCTTCCACGCGGCGGGCGACACCGGCAGCGCCAAAGGGCCGTCGACGCAGTCGCAGGTTGCGGACAAGATGGTGACGGACTTCACCGGGGAGAGCGCTGCCGATGTGCCCTCGTTCTTCTACCACCTTGGCGACGTGGTCTATAACTTCGGCGAGGCAGCGTACTATTACGACCAGTTCTACGAGCCGTACCGCAACTATCCGGCGCCGATCCTCGGCATCCCTGGCAACCACGACGGAGTGACCTATCCGAAAGAAGCGGTTGCTACGTTGGATGCTTACCTGCGCAATTTCTGCTCCGCGACAGCGGTGCATACAGATGAAGCTGGTACCTTGTCACGCACCGCGATGATCCAGCCCGGCGTGTATTACACGCTGGAGGCGCCGTTTGTCCGCCTGTTGGGGCTCTATAGCAATACGTTGGAGGACCCGGGCGTAATCTCGACCGAAGGAGCCACGCGCCCCACGCTCAACGACGACCAGCTTACCTATCTCAAGACGGCTCTCGCCCGCTGCAAGAGCGACAACTTTACCGGCGCGGTACTGGTGGCAGTGCACCATCCGCCGTTTACCGGCGGGGTGAACCACGGCGGCAGTCCGCGCATGCTGCAGGATATGGACGCCGCCGCAACGCATGCCGGTTTCTGGCCGCATGCGGTACTCTCCGGCCACTCGCACAACTATCAGCGCTACACGCGCACCGTCTCCGGACTGACGATTCCTTACATCGTGGCCGGTATGGGCGGCCACGGATTGACCGTGATGCGACCGACGGCCAGCGGCAACACGATCCGTACACCGATGGTGGTGGACGGCGCGCTGACACTGGCGAGTTATGACGACACCCACTACGGCTACATGCGGGTGATCGTGAATGCGACTACCCTGCGAATGGAATTCCACCCGGCCGAGGACGGCGGCACAACCAAGACGCC